>JAZSEN010000095.1:0-8980 GCA_045531675.1 Faecousia sp. | reverse complement strand
TTTTCCAGGAAGGGCCTAAAAATCCTTTGAAGGGCACATCGATGAAGTCCCTGGTGTCTGCTTTTTACGCCCAGTTTAGGGTGGATGCTGGGGGTTAAGGATTCCGGGCGCGCTCCAATGGCATGGAGCATACGACCCGGTTTCCGTGGAGACTTGAAGCTTGTGCGACGATGCTGTGAACTCCGATTTCGGAAGCCTCCATCGCGTACGAATCAAGTAAGAACCTGCAAGGCGGTGCACAGAATCGTGTGCTGCGTGCAGTGTAGCCTGCCTTGAGTGAGCCTGCGGGGAAGGGAGAACAGGCGTGACGACGTTATGGCCATAACGTTTCGCGTCATCGCTCCCGGAAACCATGCTTGCAAAAGAGGCTAAGACTATGACGCATCTTGTCGTGGAAATCACCTAGGCTGTCGTAACTGGGCAGGCAGGGGATTACAGTACGGACTAAGTGGCAATCGGGTAGCCAACTCCGGCAACGTTTGGACGGACGGATTAAATGGAAACGGCTCATTCGGCAACGATGAGTTCTGTCCGGGGAAAACCAACCCGACCTAAGCCGTAAGATTTATCCTGCCTGCTACCGTTTTATCTATTAAAGGAGCATTTCTGTGTCTAAATCAGATTCTGCCGCTGCTAAAAAAGAGCGGAACAAGACGATCCGCTGGGTCGTCACTATTTTTTTCGTTACCATATTCGTGTCCGGCATCATTTCTCTGCTGTCGGATCTTATCATGTCCGTCAGCGGAATCATTGTTGCCTTCATTATTCTGATGGTCATTATCATGGTGGGCATTATGTTTGATATCATCGGCGTGGCAGTTACCTCGGCTGATGAAAAACCCTTCCACTCCATGGCGGCGCGGAAGGTAGCCGGCGCACAGAATGCTATCAAGCTTCTGCGTAACGCCGAACGGGTCAGCTCCATCTGCAACGATGTGGTGGGCGATATCTGCGGTGTCGTGTCCGGCTCCGCTTCTGCCACCATTGCCGCCCAGGTTTTGGCACGGACGGATTTTTCCATGCCGCAGCTGATTACCTTACTGATGTCCGCCCTTGTGGCGGGTTTGACCGTGGGTGGCAAGGCCATCGGCAAAACCTTTGCCATGAATTCCTGCACCGAGATTGTTTCCGTAGTCGGAAAAATCCTGTTTGTGCTGCATCATCCGGTGAAGCTGTCGAAGAAAAAGAAATAATAACGTTAGGTTGTGTAGAACCGTGGAATTATTGCGAAGCATCAAGGGCCACGAGGACCTGCTGCGTCTAAGCGATGAGGACAGACTCAAGCTTTGTCAGCAGATTCGTGAGTTCCTGATACAAAGCGTCGCCAAAACCGGCGGACACCTTGCCTCTAATCTGGGTACGGTGGAGCTGTCTGTGGCGCTTGAAACTGTTTATGATACAAAAAACGACCGTCTGGTATTCGATGTGGGGCATCAGTCCTACGTTCACAAAATTCTTACCGGTCGGATGGATGAATTTGATAATTTACGGCAGTTCGGCGGTATTGCCGGATTCCCCAAACCCAGTGAGAGCGTGACCGATTCTTTTGTTGCTGGTCATGCCTCCAGTTCTGTGTCCATTGCGCTGGGTATGGCGCGGGCCCGTACGCTGTGCGGCTACAACCATGATGTGGTTGCGGTGATTGGCGATGGTGCTGCCACCGGCGGTATGGCCTATGAAGGTCTGAACGACGCGGCGGAAAGCAAGGAGCCGATTCTCATTATCCTCAATGATAACGAAATGTCCATTGACCGGAACGTGGGCGGCATGGCGAAACATCTTTCCCGTATCCGCACCAAGGAAAGCTATCTGGGTATGAAGGCTCATTACCGTAGCTTTATGTCCAAAACCGGCTTTGGCCGTTTCATTTACCGCACCACCCGTTCCATCAAGGACCGGTTCAAGCGGATGGTGCTGCCTACCACCATATTCGAGAATATGGGACTGACCTATCTGGGTCCCGTGGACGGCAACGATGTGAATCAGTTAATCGGACTGCTGCGAATCGCCAAGGGGATGAGAGAACCGGTTCTGCTCCATGTGATGACCAAAAAGGGTCTGGGCTACGAGCCTGCGGAACGGAATCCCTCCAAATTCCATGGCATCGGAAAATATGACCCTGCCACCGGTGAAACTCTGAGCAAGGGCGGCGAAACCTTCTCCGGCAGCTTTGGCGATACCATGCTGGAGCTGGCTGAAGAGAATCCCCGCCTGTGCGCCATTACCGCGGCTATGCCCGGCGGTACCGGTCTTTTGAAATTCAAGCAGGATTATCCTTCCCGTACCTTTGATGTGGGAATTGCCGAGGAACATGCGGTTTCCATGGCGGGGGGACTTGCCAAGCAGGGGATGGTGCCGGTTGTGGCGCTGTACTCTACGTTCCTCCAGCGTTCCTATGATATGATACTGCAGGATATTGCCATGCTGCATCTGCATGTGGTGCTGGCGGTGGACCGTGCCGGACTGGTTGGCGAGGACGGCGAGACCCACCACGGCATTTACGATGTGGGTTTCCTGCGTCATGCGCCCGGTATGACGGTGCTGTGTCCGGCAAGCCTGAACGAGCAGAAGGATATGCTCCGCTGGGCGGTGAAGGACCACAATGGTCCTGTTGCGATTCGTTACCCCAGAGGTGGCAATCGTGGCTTTGAAGCAAGCAACTGGAATCCCTCGCCTGAGGTGGCACGGGCCGGTGCGCTGGCATGTCACGCAATGGGCGATGATATTACACTAATCACCTACGGCACCATGCTGGATAACACCTTGAAGGCCGCAGAACTGCTGGCACAGCAGGGGATTAAAGCAACAGTACTGCGTTTGCTGACGGTGTCGCCTCTGCCTGTATATAATGTGCTAACCATGCTGTCCCGCAAAGAGCATGTAGTCGTTATTGAGGAAGCCGCAGGCGGCTGTGGCATTCGTGAAGCGCTCGCATGGGAGCTGCAGCATCTGAAACCGGATATTCGGGTGGATGGCATTGATTTGGGCCATCAATTTGTGACCCATGGCAGTATGGATGCCCTGTACCGCCATTACGGTTTGGATCCTCAGTCCATTGCGAAATTTGTTCAGGAGGTGCGTCAGAATGAAAATTAAAAAAAGACTGGACGTACTCCTTACAGAACAGGGCTACGCCGACAGCCGCTCCAAGGCCCAGGCCATCATTATGGCCGGTCAAGTCTATGTGGACGGACAGAAAGCGGACAAGGCCGGCATTTCCTATGAGGAAACGGTGTCCATCGAGGTCCGTGGCGATGTGTGTCCTTACGTCAGTCGTGGAGGCTGGAAGCTGGAAAAAGCGCTGCGTGATTTCGGCGTGAAACCTGAGGGATATGTTTGCAGCGACTCCGGTGCCTCCACTGGCGGCTTCACCGATTGTCTGCTCCAGCAGGGCGCCAAGAAGGTATTCGCCATCGATGTGGGTTACGGTCAGCTGGATTGGAAAATCCGCAGCGACCCCCGTGTGGTGGTCATGGAGCGGACCAATATCCGCTATGTGACTCCCGAGGAATTGGGAGAGCCGCTGGATTTGTCCGTTATCGATGTCAGCTTTATTTCGCTGAAAATCGTTCTTCCCACCATCAAGACGCTGCTCAAGCCGGAAGGACAGGTTCTGTGCCTAATCAAACCCCAGTTTGAGGCAGGAAAGGAAAAAGTGGGCAAAAAGGGCGTGGTCCGTGACCCTGCCACCCACAAAGAGGTGCTGGATACCTTCGTGGAGCTGGCGGACAATCTTGGTTTTACCATTCTGGGACTGACCTTCTCTCCGGTGAAGGGGCCGGAGGGAAATATTGAATTTCTGGGACATTTGACGCTGGAGAAGAAAGAGGGCATCCGCCCCGACACAGCTACGCTGGTGCAGCAGGCCCATGAAACGCTGAAGGGGTGACGGTATGATTAAACGAGTCATCATGACGCCCAATCCATACAGAGATAAGAACTTCCAAACCGTCCGCAATGCTATGAAAATCTTGCAGGATGCAGGGGTGGAGGTGCGGCTTTGCCTGCCTTTTGAGGTGGACCGGTCCTACGATTTGCCCCACGACCTGCGGTTCCATAAGCTGGATCGGGAAATCCAGAACACGGATCTGGTCATCTGCTTCGGCGGTGACGGTACTATTTTGCATATGGCAAAGGCAGCTACCCGTCACGGCGTCCCCATTCTGGGCGTGAATATCGGCACCATGGGTTTCATGGCGGAGCTGGAAAGCAGCGAGCTGAATCAGCTTGCCCGATTGGCGAAGGGTGATTACACCATCGACAGCCGGATGATGCTGGATGTGACCGTCCGCCGTGATCAGGATCTTATCTATCATGATATCTGCCTGAACGATGTGGTCATCACCAAGGGCGCGGTGGCACGAATCGTGTATTTGTCCGTAGGCTGCGACGGGGTTCAGGCTATGGAGTGCGGCGGCGACGGCATCATCGTTGCCACCCCCACAGGCTCCACCGCCTATAATCTGTCCGCCGGCGGTCCCATCGTGGAGCCGGAGGCGAAGAGCATCCTGATTACACCTATCTGCGCCCATGATATGGTCAGCCGTCCTCTGGTAGCATCCGACGAGCGGGTGATTACGCTGGAGCTGACCCGCAATATGCGCCGAAATGCCTTCCTGTCTGTGGACGGTGGCAAGGCCGTCCGTCTGAACATGGGAGATGTGACTACGGTACGTAAATCCGATTTGCAAACAAGGCTTCTGCGCCTGAAGGAGCGAAGCTTTTACGATGTTTTGAATCTGAAATTCAAAGGTAATTAAAGAGGTAGAAAAATGAAGACCCAAAGACAAGCAAAAATTCTGGAAATCGTGACCACAAGAGATGTAGAGACTCAGGAGCAGCTGCTGCAGGAATTGCAGGACGCCGGCTTTTTCAGCACGCAGGCAACGATTTCCCGCGATATCAAGGAGCTGCGTATCGTCAAGGAGCTGACCAATTTCGGCACCTACCGTTACACCACCTCCGCCAAGGAGGTTACCGGAACCTTTTCCACCCGTCTGAACACCATTTTCCGCGAGTGTGTCACCGGTTACGACTACGCGCAGAATCTGGTTGTTATCCATACTCTGCCCGGACTGGCTTCTGCTGCCGGTTCTGCGGTGGATGCCATGAACATGAGCTTCGTGCTGGGCACTCTGGCCGGTGACGATACGGTGATGATTGTTATGCGGGATACCAATGCCGCTGCAGCTTTCTGCAGCGAAATCAAAAATCTGCTGAACTGAGGTAGATACTATGCTGAGCCTTCTGCACATCGAAAATATCGCGGTAATTGAACAGTCGGACATTTCCTTCGACCGTGGCTTCAATGTGCTTACCGGTGAGACCGGTGCCGGTAAATCCATTGTCATCGATGCCATCTCTGCCATTCTGGGCGAGCGGGCATATCGTGACATGATTCGTACCGGCGCTGCCAAGGCTTCTGTTCGCGGAGTATTTACGGACGTCCCTCGACTGGACTGGTTCGAACAGAACGGCGTGGAGTACGATCCGGAAACGGTGATTCAGCGCGAGATTCATCTGGACGGCAAGAACGTCTGCCGCGTCAACGGCACACTGGTCACGGTGTCCATCCTGCGCAAGCTGGGTATCCAGCTGATTAACATTCATGGTCAGCATGATTCTGCGTCCCTGCTGGACGAGGCGAATCATTTGGGCTTTCTGGATTCCTTCGCGGACAACGAAAATCTGCGGGAGGATTATCGGGAGAAGTACAATGCCGTGTGCCAGCTCCGCCGTGAAATCGACCGGATGAGCATGGACGAAAGTGAAAAACTGCGACGGATGGAGACGCTCCGCTATCAAATCGAGGAAATTTCCAAGGCAGAGCTGGAGGCAGGGGAGGACGATGCGCTGGAGGAACGGCGCAAGCTCCTGCAGAATGCGGAAAAGCTCAGCAACGGTATGGATGCGGCGGTGGAATGTCTCTACGGCAGCGATGATACCGATGGCGCGGCCACTCTGTTGGCGCAGGCGGAACGGGAATTGGCCCGTTTGGCACGCTTTACCGATGCCTTTGCCCAGTACCACGACCGGGTGGCGGATTTGATGTATCAGGTTCAGGATGTGGCGGAGGAGGTACGCTCTGCCCGTGACGATTTGAGCTACTCCGCCGATGAGTTGGAGCAAATCGAATCCCGACTGGATGTGATTCATCGTCTTCGCCGTAAGTACGGCGTGACCTGCGCCGATATTCTGGAGTATCTGGAAAAGGCGAAAAAAGAACTGGATGAAATCGAATTTGCCGACGACCATGTGGAGCGGCTGAAAATCAAGCTGAAAAAGGCGGAGCAGACCGCCTTTGACGCGGCGCTTGCCCTGCGGAAAAACCGAAAGGATACCGCAGTTATGCTGTCGCAGCGAATTCTGACGGAGCTTGCTCAGCTGGATATGCCCCGTGTGCAGTTTTCCTGCGAATTTACGGAAACAGACCTGTCCGCCGACGGTGCGGATAATGTGGTGTTTTATATGTCTGCCAATGCCGGCGAAGCCTTGAAATCCATGAGCAAGGTGGCCTCCGGTGGCGAATTGGCACGAATCATGCTGGCAATGAAGAATGTGCTGGCGGAGAAAGATCAGGTGGATACCCTGATTTTTGACGAGGTGGACACCGGCGTGTCCGGTCGGGCAGCACAGAAGGTGGCGGAGAAGCTGCGCAGTGTGGCTGCCCACAAGCAGGTTCTCTGTGTGACCCACCTGCCTCAGCTGGCGGCGCTGGCCAATACCCATCTGCTGATTGCCAAAGCCGAGCGGGACGGACGGACCTATACCACCGTCACACCGCTGGATATCGAAGGCAGAAAACGGGAACTGGCCCGCATCATCAGCGGTGCCAATATTACCGAAACCACCCTGAAAAGTGCCGAGGAAATGCTATGCGCAAATTAACGGCAATTGCCATTGCTCTGGTCGGCGTGATGCTTTTTGGTTGTACCGAAAGGGAACCACGGCAAATTTCGATGGACGAGATTGCGGAAGCTTATGAAAGCGCGGGATATATCGTTGCGTACAAGCAATACGATCAACCCATGGAGAATGGCGCAACAGGCTATCTGCAAGCCGATGCTGCAGATGGAGATTATATTTATTTCCAGTTCTTTGGAAATGAGGCCGCTGCGCGGGCTTATGAGGATGAGATGGATCATCCGGGAATTCTGTATGGATTTTCGCTTTTGTTTGGAAATCCCACGTGGCAGACGGTGAAAACCTACGGAAATATAGCCATAACATATTTTGATTCTGAGGACTATGGTCCTTTTGAAAAGATTCTTGACAAATCCTGATGGATTTGTTAGGATATCAGCAACACAGTGATGGGAAGAAGTAAGCGATTCGTCTTTCGCCAGAGAGCTGCCGGATGGTGCAAGGCAGTGGAAAGATTCGCTGAAATACCTCTCGGAGTGGCTTTTCTGAATCGCAGTAGGAAAAGACGGGTACGCCCGAAACAGCGTCAGGCGTTGTTGGACGCCGTGAGGTCTGCACCGTGAGATGCAGACGAACCAGAGGTGGTACCGCGTATTTTACGCCCTCTGTCCTTAGGGACAGAGGGTTTTATTTTTAGGAGGATACAAATGAAATTATATGACGAGCTGGTGGCACGTGGACTGATTGCGCAGGTCACCAATGAAGATGAAATTCGGGAAATGATTGACAACGGCAAAGCCACCTTCTACATTGGCTTTGACCCCACTGCCGATTCTTTGCACGTTGGTCACTTCATGGCCCTGTGCCTGATGAAGCGGCTGCAGATGGCCGGCAACAAGCCCATCGCCCTGATTGGCGGCGGTACTGCCATGATTGGTGATCCCTCCGGCCGTACCGATATGCGTTCCATGATGACCAAGGAGGTCATCGACCACAACTGCGCCTGCTTCAAGAAGCAGATGGAACGTTTCATCGAGTTTGGCGAGGGCAAAGCCCAGATGGTCAATAATGCTGATTGGCTGTTGAACCTGAACTACGTTGACTTTATCCGGGAAATCGGCGGCTGTTTCTCTGTCAACAATATGCTCCGTGCCGAGTGCTTCAAGCAGCGCATGGAGAAGGGTCTGAGCTTTTTGGAGTTCAACTACATGCCCATGCAGTCCTACGACTTCTACTACCTGTTCCAGCACTACGGCTGCAACATGCAGTTCGGCGGCAACGACCAGTGGAGCAATATGCTGGGCGGTACCGAGCTGATTCGACGTAAGCTGGGCAAGGATGCCCATGCCATGACCATTACGCTGCTCCTCAACTCCGAGGGCAAGAAGATGGGCAAGACCGCCAAGGGTGCGGTGTGGCTGGATCCCAACAAGACCACGCCTTTTGATTTCTACCAGTACTGGCGGAATGTTGAGGATGCGGATGTCCTCAAGTGCATCCGTATGCTGACCTTCCTGCCCATGGAGGAAATCGATGCCATGTCCGACTGGAAGGACGCTCAGCTCAATGTTGCCAAGGAAATCCTTGCTTACGAGTTGACCAAGCTGGTTCACGGCGAGGAGGAGGCAGAGAAGGCTAAGGCTGCCGCAAAGGCGCTGTTTGTGGGCGGTGGTGACGATGCCAATATGCCCACTACCGAAATTACCGCCGACAAGCTGGTGGACGGCAAAATCGGTATTCTGAATTTGATGGTCGCCTGCGGTCTGGCGCCCTCTAACAAGCAGGCACGCCAGCTGGTGGAGCAGGGCGGCGTTCTGGTCAACGACGAGAAGGTTCCCTCTGCCCAGTTTGCCGTCACGGAGGAGATGCTGAAGGAAGGTGTCAAAATCCGCAAGGGTAAGAAGGTATTTCATAAAGCCATTCTGGCATAATCAATCAACGCCGCCCGTACGGGCGGCGTTTTGCTGTTTGAATGATAAATTATCGTTTAGCGGTTTAATCCGGATTATATTGTAGGGGAGGGTCTTGACCCTCCCGCAACCTAATGGCTTTTGAGATGTTGCAAACTGTGCTGAAAACGTACCTGTTTGCATAGTATTAACAGCTCAGAAGTTGC
>JAZSEN010000108.1:0-2746 GCA_045531675.1 Faecousia sp. | reverse complement strand
TGGGGGCAACGGTCATCACAATACCATAGATGAAGTAGACAGGCTCGAACAGTTCGATAAAACGGGAACCGCCGGAGATGCCGGCACCCATCAGGAAGAATACCAGACCAAGTTCGCGCATCACCTTCAGGGTGGTGGCTTTGGGCATCAGATTGATAGGGCCAATGTGCAGGAAATGCCCGAACAGCAGACCGGTCAGCAGGCATCCGCCGGTAGTAGTCAGGGAGAAATTGCCGAATTTCAGGCTACCAATCACGACACCCAGAAAAATGGCCAGCGCAAGAGGCATCAGACCGAAATCGTCCATCTCAATCAGCTTGCCGTTGTAGACCTTCTTCTTGCCGGTGTCGGTAGCGGTGATTTTTTCACGTTCGGCAGAAATATCAGCGCCCATAATTTTGGGAATCAGCTGAACAAACAGTACCACGCCAACAACGCCAAACAGATAAGCAATGCCGTAGCCGGTGGACACCACACTGTCCAGGCCGGTAGCTACTGCATCCTTGGCGGCGGAGAAGGCGGGAGTGGAGGTCAGCGCACCGGAGAAAATGCCGACCATCATGGCGGTCAATTCTGCGTTGGAAAGGTCGGTGAAGTTCCGAGCAATCAGAATGCAGCCAACGCAGGACAAGGCGCCGGAGACGATGATGACCAGACCCAGCAGAACGTAGGACTTGAAGTTCTTTTTGAAGTTGGCCACAAAGCCGGGGCCGGCAATAAATCCAACGGCAGTAACAAAGAACATCAGACCGATATTCTCAACGATTTTCAGGGCTTCCTTGACATAGGACTGACCTTCAACGGTGAGGGCGCCGGACAGACGATTGTAAAACAGACAGCCGAATACCAGCGCAATGATGAACACACCGGCGGTACCCAGAGAAACACCCTTGATTGAGATGCGTCCCAGCAGGTAACCAACGGCAACCACCGCAAACAGGCAGAGCATCATAAAGGTTACGCCCGTAGAGGCGGAAAAAGAAAAATCCATACGATGTCAACTCCTTATATATAATGTATATCGAATGTTATTATAATGTGAATTTCGCAAAATGCAATAGTATCGGGGCAGAATCTCCACTAGCCCCAAAACAGGCACTAAAAGGGGCGGGGAATTTGTTGCAAATTATCGTATAGCAGTAAAGTATGAAGAATTCAATATAGAGTATGATGCTGCAACAATATATGCAGAATTTTTGCTCCGTCGGAATGACTGAAATATTTCGAAAAATTTTGTGAAAAATTCTGAAATTGTTCTTGACAAATAGGGAAACAGGTGGTATCATAATCGAGCGTGTGTAGGGATACTATGCGCGTATGCGATGATGCAGGAGATTGCGTCCGAAGAGGGCGGTAACTTCTGCGGAGTATGTCCGGTCATCGGGCGGCTGAACTGCTTCTGTTTGCGCCTGCGTATATCGCTGGCGACAGGGGAAAGGTCGGCCTTGCGTCGGCCATTTTTCATGGCACAGAATGATACGCACGGCGGCGTGAACACAACAGTTCGACCGTACCCAGATTACCCCACGCAAAACTGAGTACGAAAATTTAGGAGGAAAACAACCATGGCAAACCAGGAAATGATCCGCATTCGTCTGAAGGCTTACGATCACCAGCTGATCGACTCCAGCGCTGCAAAGATCGTGGAGACTGCTAAGCGCAACGGCGCTGCTGTTTCCGGCCCCATCCCGCTGCCCACCAAGAAGGAAGTCGTCACCATCCTTCGTGCGGTCCACAAGTACAAGGACTCCCGTGAGCAGTTCGAGCGCAGAACCCACAAGAGACTGATCGATATCCTCAACCCCAACCAGAAGACCGTTGAGGCTCTGATGAGCCTGGATCTTCCCGCTGGTGTTGAGATTGAGATAAAGCTGTAATTCCCTATACATTATATATAGGTAATTACCGCTGCCCGCACTGTCTGGCATCGGGCGGACGGGTCATGTGGGCGGCTTCCCAATGAGCTGTCGACCAATAACCTAAAAAAGGAGTAAAACCAAAATGCAGAAAGCAATCATCGGCAAGAAAGTGGGTATGACCCAGATCTTCGATGAGAGCGGCAAGGTAATCCCTGTTACCGTTGTGGAAGCAGGTCCCTGTGTCGTCACTCAGAAGAAGACCAATGAAACCGACGGCTATGTTGCCGTCCAGCTGGGCTTTGGCGATATCGCCGAGAAGAAGCTCAGCAAGCCTGAGGCAGGCCACCTGAAGAAGGCTGGCGTTGCCGCTAAGAAGTACCTGAAGGAGTTCAAGCTGGATAACGCTGCTGACATGAATGTTGGCGACGAGATTAAGGCTGACATCTTCACTGCTGGCGACAAGATTGATGTTACCGGCATCAGCAAGGGCCATGGCTATCAGGGTGTTATCAAGCGTCACGGCGCGCACCGCACTGATATGACCCACGGCGGCGGTCCTGTTCACCGTCACGCTGGTTCTATGGGTGCTACCTCTCACCAGTCCCGTATCTTCAAGGGTAAGATCGGCGCAGGTCAGATGGGCAACGAGCAGGTCACCATTGAGAACCTGGAAGTTGTTAAGGTAGACGCAGAGCTGAACAAAGTCGGATCGTAGCCATGTCGTTCTGTGAGCCAAGGAGTTGTCACCTTAACTTGTCTTCCTAAGACCGCTTGGCCTCCGACTTAGTCCCGTATCTTCCCCGGCAAGATCGGCGCCGGCCAGATGGGCAATGAGCAGGTGACCATTGAGAACCTGGAAGTTGTTAAGGTAGACGCAGAGCTGAACA
>JAZSEN010000101.1:0-20248 GCA_045531675.1 Faecousia sp. | reverse complement strand
GTGATGAAATGAGCGATGAAAATGTCACACTTTTAATGCCGGATTTTTGAAAGGGTAAGGTCATTGCATTCGGAAGTCGAGGTTTTCGAAAAAAGTGGTTGCACCGCAACAGGTTTTTCTTTAAAAATCGTGACATAGAGACGTAGATGTAACGCATTTGGGTGGAAAAGTGCTTGTGCCGCAATGCTTTTTTCTCCGTTTTTTCTAAGGGTAATACAATTTCATGTAAAACCTCAAAAACGGGGTTCAAAAGCGTGACATTTTTTGATTGCTAACAGCTTGCTCGTAGTGAGGCATCGTGATATAATACCTGTAATTAATTCGCCGAATAATTCGGCTAATTTCTGGACGTCCAGACAAAGAAAAATTCGCCGAAAATTTCGGCGAATTTCTGAAGCACCTGCTGTTTGGAGTGACAAGGGGGGATGAGGGATTGTGGGATTTTCCCTTATTTTTTCCCTTATGCCGATGATACCATATGATTTTTATGGTAATTAATGAACAACTATAGAAAAATATCCGAACTTAATGATACCAAATGCGGTGTTTTGGCAACTAATGGACAGAGATACCGGAATTCGAATCCCTCATCCTCTGCCAAAGAATAACCGTCATTCTGATACAACGGAATGACGGTTATTTTATGTTAAAAATCGGAGTTTTACCAACTTTTGACCGAAGAATTCACTGAAAAGCTTGTTTATATCTGTTTCGAATCGTTGAAAGATTGGTAAACGTTAATTTGTGGACACAATCGTTGATTTATTGGTGTAATCGTTGAAATATAGCCATTAACCGTTAAACATTGAAAATCAAACTTATTTATGATATGCTATAAAAAATGATAGGAGGTAAGAATATGAAAAAGCTTGGATTGCTTCTATTGACACTAACTCTGCTTCTTAGTTTATGTGGATGCTCTTATCAAGACCCGGTACTTGCCTCGTTGCCTGATTGTAAATCCAAGGTATTTTACACGTCTGGCGGTTTTCAGGATTTTACTGATTATGCAAAGTATACTTATGAATCTGTTACGGCTCAAGATCTAAAGGAGTCAAAATTCTTTTCGGAAACGACTACTGATGATGTAGAGGAAATACTACTACATATCGATAACTTTGAAGATTGGGTTGAAACGGTCGGTGAAGAACTAAAAGATAATTACGACTTTGACAAAAATGTTGTGTCGGAAGGAGATTTCTTCTACATCGAAACAAAAGCTGGGGAACCGATTGGGCAAGGAACATACGATAAGTTTGATAATTATTCTGTTTACTATTTTGATATTGACACACAGACTTTATACTATTTCCATAATAATATTTAATACTGCACCCCCTAAAATGACTTTGCACCCCCTTGCTTCAAAAGGGGGTGCATTTGTATTGTAATTAGGGTCAGTCTTCACAAAAGAACCATATCAGGATACGATGCTGTGTCCCGATATGGTTCTTTTTTGTTGACATTAAGTATCCTGATTACACACCCGATTCTTTTTCGCTTTGCTGCCGTTTCTTCAAGCTATCATTGAGCTTAGATGTATTCTTTTTGATTATGGAATAAATGACTGCCCAAATCAGCAAATAGCCAATCACGAAAACGCCGGTAAAAAACAAAATGGGAGCAGTTCCCCAATCCAGCCAATCATTGACCAGATAGGTTGTCAGATAGCTGACATACAGTACGCCGCCATGGATTAAAATAGCCACCATCAGTGGCAGTTGCTCGGTCTGATAGATGACATTCATACCGCCCGCAATAAAGGCAAGTGCAGACAAAGATAATATTCCAACACAAACTTCATTGACCGTCAGTAATTCCACCACTCCATTGTGCTGCAAAATCAGATAAAGAATCGCCAACACGATTGGGCCAAGGCCGCAAGCCGCAATGCCCCGGCGGAAAAATTCTTTCAACTGTTTTTTCATGCTCCCTCATACCTCCTTCTGATTTCGGCAAAGCACCGTCTGGAAACATATTCCCGATAACCACACCGGAACACCGCATCTACGCCACCGCTGAAAGCCGCATCAAACCGAAGAATGTGATGTTCATTTGCCAGGGCAGATTTGTTGATGCGGATAAAATACGAAGGCAAAACATCCTCCAAGTCACGAAGCCTGTCCTGGATGCGGTAATGATTGCCGCCGGTGTCGATGGCAAACACTTTTCTATCAATTATGGTGATACATTCTATCTCGGAAAATGCCAGTTTTCGTATCTCATCATCCCGATAACCCATGATTCTATCCGCTCCTGAATAGTTGCAGACAAGGTCTTCGATTTGTTGTGTTAGAGCAGAAGGCGCATGGGCGATAACGGTTATCCCCTCTTCTGCATTTTTGTCGATTATGAGTTTGTATTTCATCTCATCAATCCCTTATTGTTTTTTCATCTGCCGCAGGAAACAGAAGACCGCTGCCGCGGTTATCACGGTACTGTACAGAAGCACCGGCATAAATTGTACTGCAATATCCTCAAGATTGCCAATCAATAATGCTTTTTCCAGTTCTACTGCGTGAACGAAGGGAAGCAAATTGGCGATTTTTTCAAATGCCCCTCCCACAAGTTTCAAATCGAACCACACACCTGAAAGCCATGCGGACAGATTGGTAAGCAGCGCACCGCAGATACCACCGACCTGCTTCACGCCCAGCAGACTGCCGCATAAGAGTCCCAATGCAATGTTGAATACTGCCATTGGGATGATTCCAAGGATAGAATAAAGGATGTTTATGCTGACAGTCAAGCCCAAAGGGATTGCAAACAGATAGCAAATCACGGTCTGTCCGATTGCGATAGGCAGAATCGGAAGCATATATCCTAGGATAAAGTCAAGTCCCGTAAGCGGCGTGGTGTACAGCCTCTGCAGAAAGGCGCTTTCCCGGTCTTTGGCGATTAAGGTTGCGGAAAACAGTGTCATAAACGACAAGCCGAACACGGTAATACCCGGAGTCAGCGTGTCAATTTCAAACAGAGGCACGGAGATGTTTGCCTGCAGGGTGCTCAGCAGAAACAGCAAAACCAAAGGAAATCCTAGACCGAAGCCCAGATTGATGGGATCCCGGAGGATCTCCTTGGTACACCTCTTCGCAAAAGTCAACACCTTCATACTTATCCCTCCTTCACGATGGAAACGAAGGCCGTTTCAAAATCATTGGTTTCAGCCAATCGGTTCAATTCATCTACCGTTCCAACCGCAAGAAGTTTACCGCTTTTCATAATGCCAATCCGATCAGAAAGGGCCTCTGCCTCTTCCATGTAATGGGTGGTCAGAATGATTGTAATCTTTCCTTTCAAGGAATGAATCACTTCCCAGAGGTCGTGTCTTGCGATGACATCAAGCCCAAGGGTAGGCTCGTCCAGAAAGAGAATCTGCGGTTCGCTAATCAGCGCCATGGCAATGCTGACTCTGCGCTGCCAGCCGCCGGACAGCTTGCCGGCCTTCCTGCTCAGAACGGTATCCAATGTAAATTGATCGGAAAGCTCACGGATCTTTGCTTTTGTTTTTTCTTTGGGAAAGCCGTGGATACCGCAGATTAGTTCCAGATTCTCTTTCACGGAAAGGTTGGGCGCAACGGCGGTCTCCTGAGGAGATACGCCAATCAGCCGCTTTACCTGCTCCGGCTCTTTTGTAATGCTGTAGCCGCTTACCGTGGCATCACCCGCCGTAGGTTTAGTCAGACAGGAAAGCATTTTAATGACTGTGGTCTTTCCGGCACCGTTTACACCCAGCAGAGAAAACAATTCGCCTTGCGGAATATCCAAATTGAGCTTGTCCACGGCGGTCAGGCTTTTGTACTGCTTGACAAGCTCTGTTGTTTTAATCGCATCCATATTCTTGTCCTCCTTTTTTGCAGTATCATCATAGCAAATAAAAACTAAGAAATGTTGTTTTTTTGTCTGTTCGGTCCTTTTGGGTGTCTCATCGGTTGATAAACGTACTGTTGTTAATTGCTATTTCTAAATTTGAGCAACTTGAACCATAAATGCCCCCCTTGGCATAAAAGGTGGGCAATGCTTGATTGCCATGTTGGTTTTGTATCTCAATAACCGTCATTTGTCATAAAAGAACCATGTTAGGATACGATACTGTGTCCCAATATGGTTCTTATTTTGTTGACTATATATTCATTTTGAAATACAATACCCATACAGACAAGCTGTAAGGTAAACTGGAATTTGACGGGGGTGGAATAATAAAATGAGCAAATTTGTGTTAAATCCGCTTAGTATGTTTTTTACAGGCCTTGTTTTAGGTGTTATCAGTAGATTGTTAGATATTTATACGCAGAATCTGGGAAACATTTTTTCGCAAATGGCAATATGGATATTGTTTGGTGTCTTGATTTCTATATATAGCAAAACAAAAGTGAAAGCAATGCTAAACATTTTACCTTTCTGTATAGGAATGTTGATAACCTACTATTTTGTGGAATTTATCTCAAAGGGTGTTTATAGCAACATTTATATTGCAGGCTGGACTGTGTTTGCACTTTGCTCGCCAATACTTGCATATTTGACTTGGATGACAAAAGAAAATGGAGTACTTCCAAAAGTAATAAGTGTTGGTATTATTTTGACATCCATATTATCATCTGTCGTTTTATTTGATAGATTAAGAGTTTATGACATTGCAATAAACGGAGTAATGGTGTATTTTTTGTTCTTCAAAAAGATTGAACGATAAATTCCATTATGTCTAATCGTGTGAACTTGAAGATACTAGCCGAACCCCTTTACACGAAGGGTGTTCACATGGGTTTGGAAGAAATGACCTTTGTATCCTAATAACCGTCATTCTGCTACAACGGAATGACGGTTATTTTTTGGCGGAGAAGGAGGGGCATAATATGCTTCAATGCTTGTGTAGATAAATACAAAAGAGGAGATCCCCCCGATGGGAACGACCATTCATTTGGTTCGCATGTCGGGCTTTGGTTGCATTTTGCATGGTGGGGTAAAAATAGAGGTGTCAATGCGGTCCAGTCGGCATTGAATGGTTTGATTCTTTAACGAAAAAAATAAAACCGAAAGAGCAGATGCTCTTTCGGTTTTATGGTCCGAGTGTCGAGATTCGAACTCGAGGCCTCTTGAACCCCATTCAAGCGCGATACCAAACTTCGCCACACCCGGATTAATTTGTACTGTCTCGCGACAGCTTTGATATGATAGCACACTCTGACGAAAAATGCAAGCATTATTTTTGCTTTTTTTGAAAATATTTTTCTCTGAGCAGAAAAGGGGAGGGTTACTGGGTGTTTTACATATTATTCATTAAAATAATACGGTTGGTTTTGTGATGTTTTACCAAAAGATACTTGATTTTCATAAGCAGACAATGTATAATTTATTCTGCAAATACTGTGGTACTGCCACAAGAATACGGATACAGGAGGTTTCTTATGAAAACCAGATTTGTGCAACGGGGTTGGTCAATGCTTCTGGTCATCTGCTTGCTAATCAGCATGTTCCCGGCCTTTGTTTCCACTGTGGAAATCGAGGCGGAAGCTGCAATCAGCGGCTTGGACTCTCTGACCTGCGCCAGCTTCATCTCGAACAGTACGCGTCGAAACTACATCGACACTATGATGCGGTACTACATCAATAATTACAGCTCCCTCTCCGGTGCATTGAGTAACGGTAAGTCCGTTGTCTTTATGTTCGAGGGTGGTTCTGACCACTACGACACCTACAAATATGCTGACGGCGGCTATCAGACTCGTTTGCAGGCTGTATGTATCGTTGTCCAGCTGAACTCCAGCGGTGAGCCTTACATCCCGTTTTATAGCGAGAATTGCTGCTCACTGCCTGACAACGCCAACTACGTTACTCCGGGCTATGAGACCAGTGGCTCTACTACGATTCTGGACGGCATCTACAAGATGACCACCGTCAACCACAACGGCAACTATGCAGCCCATACCACCGACTGCTACACCGGCTGGTATACCCCCTACGACGGTACGACCGGTTACAGCAGTTCTGCTAATGGTATCAATATCCATACCCGCGGCATCAACTATTCCCTTACCGGCGGAGGTAACAGTATGGGCTGCCAGGTGATTGGATACGGTGCAAGCAGCAGCAATGAGTACAATGCTTTTATGAAGACCGTAACCGGCTGCACCTTCAACGCCTACGACGGCACCCAGCGTTGCTTCTCCTACACCGGCACCTATACCGGTTACTACGTTGTGGACCGTCAGCTTGGTCTGGACAGCCCCAGTGGCACCAGATACGGCAGCGGCTCTCTGATTGAGCTGTATACGCAAGGCGACCTGACCGCCATCACCAAGTTCTCCACAAATGCCCGCGCTAATGCCAACTTCGGTTATGCCTCTGAATGCACATTCTATCCCTCCTCCGCCAAGTTCACTGTCACCAATGATTCCACCATGAATACGGAACCCTGCGCCGAAGGAAGCAATGACAGTGAGGTTCTGCAGAATATCTACACTGGTAATACCTTCACCTCCGTGGGTTTGTACAAGAATACCTCTGGCAACTACTGGTATCAGGTGATAAGCTCCAGCGGTGATACCGGATATATCTATGCCGGTGACACAACTTACGTTAATCAGGATATCTCTGATATCACGATTTCCGACTATGATATTCCCGAAGGTCACGTGGCCGGCGAAAAATTCGGTGTTTCCGGTACCATAACATCCACCGGTAACCGTATTGATACGGCGGCGGTTTGGATTCACTCCGGTTTCGGCACCTCCGGTGCGAAGGTCATTGGATCCAGTGATACCGTCGATGGCTACTCCTACACGCTGCTTGACAGCACCATCGACTATAACACCTCCTTTGGTGATTTGACGGCGGGAAACTATACCTATGCTATTTCCGTCACCTATACCAACTACTACGCAAAATCCGCTCAGTCACTTGGCACCAATACCGGTACCAAGTATTTGGCTAAGGATTACTTTGTTTGTATTCCTTCCAGTGTAGACCAGTCCTCCTGTAGTCACAATTTTGCCACCAGCGATATGGATGGTGCCACCTGCACCACATCCGGTGTTCAGATTAAGTATTGTACTGCTTGCGGTCTACTCAACGAGGAACAGGTTTCTGCCAAGGGTCATTCCTTTGGTGCTTGGAGTACCAGCAATGCCACTTGTACCACCAGCGGTTCCCGGTCCCGTACCTGCACAGCGTGTGGCTATGTGGAAACTGAGACTATCGCTTCCGGCGGACACAGCTATTCTGTGACTGTAAGACAGGCTACCTGCAAGACCTATGCGGTTTATGAGTTTACCTGCAGCAACTGCGGCGACTATTACACCCTGAGTGCCGATCAGATGGCGTCCAGCTGGATTGACTATCTGCCCGCGGGTATGTCCTCCAGTCAGTTCTACACCAAGACTCAGTATCGCTACTCCGACTACCAGACCAAGACCTCTTACAGCTCTACCATGGATGGTTACACCCTCAAGAGCAGTCAGTGGGTTCAGTCCGGTTCCGGTACGGTCAACTATGTTAATACATGGCCCTCCGGCTTCGATACCAGCAATTCCAACTATAACAAGTACAACAATAAAAACAGCAAGGTAATCGCCGGTGAAACCGAAACCACCAAGACCTCGGTCAGTGCTGATAAGGTTGTGGGTTATCTGTATTACCACTGGTGTTATGCTGATTCCTATTATTCCTCTGCCAGCAATACCGGAAGCTATACCACCAGTCACGTCTATTACAGCACCACTGATCCCAGCAGCTATACCTGCGACACCAGTGACATGAGTTACAAGACTTCCAGCTCCACTTGTTCCAATTCTGAATGGTGGTTCGTGGTTGAGGTTTATGCCCAGTCCTACACCACCTACAACAAGCAGTTCACCTATGAGCGCTGGACGGATTTCTCTGCATGGAGCGATGCTCCTGCTACTGCCGGCAGCAATCGTAAGGTTGAGACTCGCACGGTATATCAGCTGAAGAATGCTTCTCTCGGCAGCCATGTCTGGAATGGCGACTCCTGCTCTGTTTGCGGCGATGGCTGCAACCACCAGTACAACAACGGCGTCTGCACCCTGTGCGGTAAGAGCTGCGTACACAGCTATATCAATGGCGTTTGCTCTGTTTGCCGCATGAGCTGTGCTCACAGCTATTCCGAGGGCGTTTGCATCACTTGCGGTGAGGAATGTGATCATGCTTATTCCGGTGGTTACTGCATCGTCTGCGGTTTGAAGGAGAAGGTTTCCGACTTCTACCTCTTCGGTTATATCAACGGCGCCAACTACGCCTGCGAGGAAAACTATGAGGATTTGGGTATTTACAAGTTTGAAAACGGTAAACTGGTTGCCACCTTTGATGAGAACAGTTATGTTGCGGTCAAGACCGGTGACAATTCCAACTGGTTCATGACGGATGGCTATCAGGGCGAGGGCGTTTCCTCTGTTAAGCTGTACAATACTATGGATCTTGGCACCAAAGCTGATAAGCTTTATGTGCCCAAGGGTCGTCAGATTACCTTCACGCTTCTCGACAACGGCGACGGTACCTTGACGCTGAGCTACGTTGCAGAAGCCTGTGCCCACAAAATCCATAACGTCAATGGTTACTGTGAAAACTGCGGCGATTTCGTTGGTCACAGCTTTAATGACGGCATCTGCAGTCAATGCGGCGGTAGATGTAACCACAATTTCGTCAATGGCATCTGCTCTCTGTGCGGCTCCATCCATCAGGAATATTACCTCTTCGGCTACATCAACGGTGCCAACTACGGCTGTGAAGAAGACTACAACAACCGTGGCAGCTACCTGTTTGTTGACGGAGAGCTGGTTGTTACCTTTAAGTCTGACAGCTATGTTGCAGTCAAGACCTCTGACAACAACAAGTGGTTTATGACCGATGGCTGGCAGGGCTTTGAAACCACCTCGGTCACCCTGTATAACACGGCCACCGAGACCATCACAGCGGACAAGATGTTCGTCCCCGGCGGTGTGGAGATTACCTTCACCCTGAATGAGAATGAAGACGGCACCCTGACGCTGAGTTACAGAGTAAAAGAACAGGAGGTTATCGTACCTCCCACTGTGACCCTTAGCTATCCCACCCTTGCTTTCAGAGACCAAATTCAATACAACATCTATTACACGGTTTCCGATACTGCCAACGTGGTTGAGATGGGTCTGGTAACCTTTGCATCCAGACTTGAAAACGGCACCGTGAACGAGGCCAAGGAGATTATCCCCGGTTACATCACCAGCGGCAGTAACTTTGTTGTATCGTCCAACGGCATCCCGGCAAGATGTCTGGGTGATACTCTGTACTTCCGGGTTTATGCAAAACTGTCTGATGGAAGCTATGTGTACAGCGCCATGGCCGGTTATCATGCCGTTGCCTATGCCAAGACCGTTCTGAACAGCACCTCCACTTCCGTCGAAGCTAAGCAACTGATGATTGCTATGCTGAACTATGGTGCGGCTGCCCAGTCCTACTTTGGCTACAACACCGACAACCTGATTAACTCCTTCCTGTCCAGCGCGGCACAGAATAAGATTTCTGCTTATGACGAGTCCATGGTTGATCCTGTTGCTACCGCTGACAGCGCGAAGGCCGAACGCTTTGTTCTGAACAAGACCGCCTTCACCAGCATTTATCCCACGGTTTCCTTTGAGGGTGCTTTCTCTATCAACTACTATTTCGTCAATGGCCTTACCCCTGACAATGGTCTTACTTTTGTTTACTGGGATGAGGCAGCCTATAATTCCGCGCAGCAGCTCAACACCACCAACGCTACTGGTATTTTCAAGATGATGCAGGAGGGCAATCGTTGGTATGCATCTGTTGAGGGCATTTCCGCCAAGGATATGGATAAGACGATTTATGTCGCAGCTATTTATAAGTCCGATGGTGTTGTCTATACCACCAGTGTCATCTCCTACAGCCTTGGTCGCTACTGTGAAACCATTGCAGCGAATGGCAATGAGTTTGGCGCGGCTACCGCGGTTTACGGCTATTACGCCAAAGCATACTTTGAAAGTCTGTAACTTATTATCTTGAATCGTCAACCGCCCCCATCCAGGGGGCGGTGACACTTGAAAAATATTACAGGGCCGATTGGTGCAACCGACCCCAAAGGGGAGTATTCCATGAAAAATCTGCTTAAAAAATTCACTAGTTTTCTTCTGACCTGTGCCATTCTGGCAGCATTGTTGCCTGTAATGAGCACGGTGAAGGTCCATGCAGTGACCCAGAATCAGCAGAATATTGTAGACCGTGCCAATTACTTCTTCAATACCACATGGGTTTGCCAGAAAACTATTATGGGCTGGCGCGATCAGTATACCTTTGAGGCTGGTGAGACCTATCGACTGCCCTACGGTCAGCCTGTTAACTCCGGCCAGTTTATCGGTTATGGTGTTACACTGGAGGATTTTCTGGATGCCGCGGCTGATGTAAACAGCGTGTACTATTCCAGACAATCGGAGTTCAACGGCTGGACTTCCACTTATTATGCTACGGATTGTGCCGCTTTTGTTGCTATGTGCTGGGGTACTGTCCGTCAGGACTGCTCCACGTTGCCTTATTTCTCCACCAACATCGGTGTGGTCAGCACTGCCAATCTCAGCAAAATCCAACTGGGTGACGCGCTGGACTCGACGTCCGTCGGTCACGTCGTTCTGGTTACGGATTTGAAATATGATACCAACGGCAATATTACACACATTGAAATTACTGAGCAGACGCCGCCTCAGCTGAAGCGGACGATGCACACACCGGAATCTTTAATTGAGAAGTACGGCGGAGCTTTCTACATTTATCGGTATTACGAAGATGTACCGGAGGCGCCTGTCCGCGGTTATGTTGCTGAATGTAGTGCTAAGGCGGCCCTTTGTAACATTCAAATTACTGAAAACGACACGGCTGTTATGAGTCTGCCCTGTGAGAGTACAGTGGATGAAACCTCTGTTCAGCTTGGTACGGTCGCGGCCGACGAATGTTACATTGCCAATAAGATTTATGAGAATACAGAGGGCGAGCTGTGGTACCGGATGGATATGTCCGACGGAACCACCGGTTATGTCAATGCGTCCAATACCATCTATCAGGGACAAATTCTGGATGATATCACTCTGACGGATGCAACCGCACCCTCCGGCCATGTCAAGGGACAGACCTTTGTGGTCAATGGTACAGTCAGCGCGGTAGGCAATGCTCTGACGGATACATCTGTTTATATTTACAGCGGTTTTGGAATTTCCGGAAGTCCGGTTACCGGCTTAAAGGATGCAGTCAGCAGCAACAGCTACACCCTGAAAAACAGCAACATTGATTACAGTACTTCCTTTGGCAGCCTGTCTACCGGAAACTATACTTACGCAATTTCAGCAGATTACAAGAATTACTATGCCGCACAGGATGGCACTCTGGCTATGAATACCGGAACGGTTGTTCTGATGGAGGAATACTTTATTGTACTCAGCTACAGCATCAACCAGTCCACATGCGCTCACGCCTATACCACCACAGTGGTCAAAGAGCAGAACTGTACGGATAACGGCACCACCGTCAAAGCCTGCAGCAAGTGTGGGCTTGTGGAGAAGGTAGATGTGTCGGCAGATGGTCATGATTACGGTCAGTGGACCGTTGATGTCGATGCAACCTGTACCACCGATGGCAGCCAATCCCGGATTTGCGCAACCTGTGAAAATGTTGCAACCGAGGTTATTTCCGCGATTGGTCACAACTATGAATCTGTATTCCATGAAAGTGACTGTCAATCCTATGCCCATACCACCTATACCTGCGCCAATTGCGGTGACTGGTACATGGTTTACGCCGATGAAATCATGTCCGACTGGCAGCCGGAGTTGCCGGATGTGGACGATTCTCTGATTGAATCCAAGCCACAGTATCGGAGTAGAAACTATGAAAGCTTTGAATCCGATGACGGCGCTCTGGAAGGCTACACCCAGATTGGTTCCAGCTGGACGGCAGGGGAGAGTAATACAATTTATTATGTGGAAAGCTGGCCTTCCGGCTTTGATACCACTAATGAGCTTTATACGAAGTATAACAATGCAGGCTCTAAGGTTTCCTCTAAGGAAACTGAGGATGAGAAGATTACCGTTGAGAGCGATGGCATTGCCGGTTATATTTATTATCACTGGTGCAGTGCCTCTGACTACTACCATTATTCCTACGCCAGCAAAACTAACAGCCACAACATTTTCCACGCCTATTACAGCGAAACAAATCCCGACAATTTCCGCTGTGATACCAGCGATATGAGCTACAAGACCTCGGACAGCTGCTGTGCCAACGGTAACTCTGAGTGGTTCTTCGTTGCAAATGTAAAGTGCCAGAAGTACACTACTTACAGCAAAACCTACACCTATGAGCGTTGGACGGAATGGTCCGATTGGCAGGATGAAGAAATTGTTGCCACGGATTCCCGTCAGGTGGAGGAGCGTACCGTTTACCGCTACGTTAATGGGGAACTTGGTGACCACGATTTTGTGGATGGCGTTTGCTCTGTATGCGGCGAGGTATCCTTCGTTGCCCCCACTTTGAAGCCAGCCTATACCACGGTATCCTTCGAAGGTCAGATTCAGATGAACATTTACTTCGATGCGGAAAATGTGGATTCTCTGGGTATGGACAATCTGGGGTTGCTGACTTGGACGTCCGCACATCCTGATGGTACCATTGAGGATGCGGATGCCATTATTCCCGGTGCTTATGCCAACGGCACCAGATACGTGGTTCACACCAATGGTATTTCGGCCAAAAATCTGGGTGATACGGTGTACTTCAAAATCTATGCCAAGCTGGCGGATGGCAGCTATGTTTATACAGATATGTACTCCACAAGTCCCAGAAACTACGCCATGAGTATTCTGAACAATGCCTCAGCAGGAGAGAATATTAAAGCCCTCTGTGCAGCAATGCTGAACTACGGCGCAGCGGCGCAGCGCTATTTCGGTTATAAGAGCTATAGCTTGATGAATTCGGATTTGACAGAGGAGCATCAGGCGCTGGTGCTGCCCTATGATGAGACTATGATGGATAGCATCGTTCCGGTAGATTCCTCTAAAACCGAAAATTTCCTTCGCTCTCAAGGAGCTTTCAGTTCGGCCTATCCCAAGGTTTCCTTCGAGGGTGCCTTCTCCATCAATTATTACTTTATCAATACCTATGATATTGATGATTCCATGACCCTCTACTACTGGACGGAAGAGGACTACGCCAAGGCTGATGTATTGACTGAGGAGAATGCTACAGCGGTGGTACCGATGAACTACGATGATGTTCATTATTGGGGTTCGGTGCCTAACATCGTGGCTCGGAAAATGGATTCGACCGTTTATGCTGCGGCGACCTACACCTGCGAGGGGGAAGTGTTCTGTACCGGTGTGATTGCCTACTCGCTGGGTAATTATTGCGAGAGCATTGCCGCTAATGCAAACTCCGATGCGCAGGAACTGGCCTCTCTGACTGCAGTCTACGGCTATTACGCCGAAGCTTACTTCGATTCTTTATAATCCTTAACGCCGGCTCTGGTGACAGAGCCGGCGTTAATATTCGAGTAGTGACATATGCTATGATAGACGAAATCGTCAGATGTTAAAATTCGACGAATTTTTACATCTGACGATTGACAGTTGGATGTTTACGGGATAAAATGTAACTGAAATTTTGTGCCCATAAAGGGGGGGATACCATGAGTTCAAACGGCAAACGTCATAATCGACAATGGATTCTTGGTATGATAATTGTTTTCAGCGTAGTGTTGTTGGCGTTATTTGTAACAGCTGTGGTGGTTTTGCATAACCGGAATACAGACGACGCTCAGTTAAAGGGACAGAGCAGTATTTCTCTGGAACTGCGCGGAGAATCGGTAATTGTTCTGGAATATGGTGATGCTTTTGAAGATCCGGGTGCTGTCGGCGTGCGTGTTCAGGGTGAAACACAGTATCCGCTCGAGGTTCAGACGGATAGCGATCTGGATTTGGAGAAGCTGGGGGAATATACCATCACATATACCGTTTCGTATAATGGTGAGCAACTGGAAAAGCAACGCAAAGTGCGAATTGTGGATACCCAATGTCCGGTCATCGAGTTGGTATCAAATCCGGATAGCTTCACTGCGATAGGGGAGAAGTATCAGGAGGAGGGCTTCACCGCCGTTGATAATTACGACGGAGATATTACTAACAATGTCCAGCGAATCGAATCCGATGATGGCTCTTCCATTACCTACCGCGTGACAGACACTTCCGGTAATCAGGCTGAAGTTGTTCGTAATATTGTGTATATCGATAAGGACGCACCGATGCTTTCCTTGAAGGGCGATGCCACGGTTACAATTACAGCAGGTAATAAATGGACGGAGCCTGGCTATACCGCAACGGATGCGGTGGATGGAGACTTAACGTCCAAGGTGGTTGTAACCGGAAAAGTTGATTATTACGTTGCTGGAACCTATACCGTAACGTATCAGGTTACGGATAGTGGCGGCAATACTACCAGTAAACAGCGCGTGGTCGTTGTAAAAGCAGTTCAAAAGCCTCAGCCCAGCGAGCCGGATGGGGAGGGGAAAGTTATTTACCTGACCTTCGACGACGGTCCTGGTGTGCATACGGAGCGTCTGCTTGGTATTCTGGGAAAATATGATGTAAAAGCCACGTTTTTCGTCTGTAACACCGGCTATCTGGAATTGCTTGACGATATCGCACAGGAAGGTCATTCCATCGGTATCCATTCCAAAACCCATAAATACAGCCAGATTTATGCCGGCAGCGATGCGTTTTTCTCGGACTTTTATGCGATGCGTGATTTAATCGTAAAGTATGCCGGAGTGGAGCCGACTATATCCCGTTTTCCCGGCGGCAGCTCCAACCGTGTCAGTAAGCAGTATTGCTCCGGAATTATGACAAGGCTGACGAAGGCTGTTCAGGATTTAGGCTATCAGTATTTCGATTGGAATATCGACAGCAATGATGCCGGTGGCACCAAAACCGCTGACGGCGTATTCTACAATGTGACCAGCCGTATTGCAGAAAGCAAAAATACCCATTTCGTCGTACTTCAGCATGATATCCATGGATATAGTGTTGATGCGGTGGAGCGAATTATCCTTTGGGGCTTGGAGCACGGGTATACTTTCGCGGCGTTGGATGTTACAAGTCCTGTATGCCATCATGGTGTTGTAAACTAAGGGCTAACATGGATTAGGTTGACAAAACAGGCATTATCTGTTACTATGTTTTCCTTGCCTTGCGTATGTATGGGGTGTAGGGAATGGAGAATGGAACCATGTTAGTTGTCAAAAGCATAATGCTTGGAATCGGATTGGCAATGGATGCTTTTTCGGTATCCCTCGCCAACGGTCTGAACGAGCCTTGCATGAAAATTCGTAAGATGTTGGGCGTTGCCGCCATTTTTGCGATTTTTCAGGGATTGATGCCATTAATCGGTTGGTTTTGCGTTCATAATATCGCCCGGTATTTTGCTATATTTGAAAAGATGATTCCTTGGATTGCTCTGGTGTTGTTATGCTGGATTGGCGGCAACATGATTAAGGATGGCATTTGTCATAGCGACGAGGATTGTGGTCATGCAGTATGTTTGAAGGCGTTGCTTGTTCAGGGCGTGGCTACATCAATCGATGCCTTGTCTGTGGGTTTTACCATTGCGGATTATGATTGTTTCAATGCATTAATTTCCTGTGCGATTATTTCTGCGGTAACCTATCTGATTTGTTATGGCGGCATCATTATTGGTAAAAAGGCCGGCACCAAGTTGGCGGGAAAGGCAGGAATTCTTGGCGGTGCAATCCTGATTGTTATCGGCTTTGAAATACTGATTACAAACTTAATGCAACATTAATTATAAAAATCGCAGGCCAAGCCTGCGATTTTTTGTTGCTATTTTACAACTTTTGAAGTATAATAAACGCACTATGTTGATAAGGAGAGATCTTATGAAGCAGTTATCCAAGAGAATTATCAGTATTTTGATAATTCTGTCCATGCTGATGTCTTTCATGGGAGTGCTTGCTACCGCTGAGGCGGGGGCAGTTGCCACCCTTGTGACGGATGCATCTACATTGAAACCCGGCGATCAAATTGTTATAGTTGCCGCCGACTATGATTATGCCCTTGGTACGACTCAAAACAGCAATAACCGTGGACAGTCAGCGATTACGAAAAGCGCCGATGGCAGCACAGTTACACTGAGTGCCGATACCCAGATTATTACTCTGGAAACCGGTTCTGTATCAGGAACTTTTGCCTTCAGCGTCGGGGATAGTCAGTATCTGTATGCTTCGTCCTCTTCTTCCAATCAGCTGAAAACGGCTACCGAGCTTTCTGATAATGCTTCCTGGAGCATTACCATTGACGCTTCTACCGGCATTGCTGGGGTTACGGCTTCTGGCACCTATACCCGCAACACCTTGCGATATAACAGCAGTTCCACCTTGTTTGCTTGCTATGCCGCTACCAATACGCAGAAGGATATTGGTATTTATAAGCTTGGTGGTAGCACCGATTCCGGCAACTCCGGGAACTCCGGCTCAGTCAGCGGTGGTACCAACTATTCCGCCAGTCTGGTCACCAGCACTTCTCAGCTGTCAGCCGGCGGTCAGATTATCATTGTTGCCGCAGAGTATGATTATGCGCTGAGTACCACCCAGAACACCAGTAATCGTGGTCAAACCGCGGTTGTCAAAAATGGCACTAGCCTTACTGCCGCTTCTGATACGCAGGTCATTACGCTGGTAGCCGGTACCGTCAGCGGTACTTACGCTTTTCAGGCAGGGGAGGGGCAGTACCTCTATGCCGCTGCTTCCTCCAGTAACCACCTCAAGACTGCAGATACCTTATCCGACAATACCAACTGGTCCATCAGCATCGATTCCGCTACCGGTGTTGCTACAATTATCGGTGCCGGTGAATACACCCGTAACCATCTGCGGTATAATTCCAGCGCTGGATTGTTCTCCTGCTACGCCGCCACCAATACTGTGAAGGACGTCTGCATCTATAAGGTGACAGGTACTGTCTCTGGCGGTGTTTCCGGTGGTACTTCCAATACACCCACTGGTTCTGTGGACGATTGTGGCAATGATGACAGCAGCTGCAACCACGACTGGAGCAACGGCAGCTGCACCAATTGCGGCGTGGAATACATCTTGATGATTACCACGCCTACTGGCTATACCAGTGCCAGTCAGGTCGACTACGTCACCCAAAATGGCTACATCGTCAACTGGGGTGCCCGTGGTGAAGAGATTCATTTCCTATCCACCTATGGTTCCAGCTTCTATTCCGGTAGCAATACATACATTACCATGTCTGCGTTGGATGGCGGTACCTCCACCTCCAATGCGGCTAACAGTGAACTGTACGCGGCGTTGCAGACTCTGATGGAGAGTAATCATACCACCTTTACCCGGTATAGCTCCACCAACGCTCTGGACTGCAAAAACCTGTATCTGTATACCGATTGCCTGTTGAGTGACACCACCTATGTCTCCACTTACTACCGTGGTCTGTATGTTGGCGGTGTGTGGGACAGCGGTGTTTCCTACAATCAGGAGCATGTGTGGCCCAACAGTAAATGCATCGGCAGTAACAGCACCGACATTGGCGATATTATGCACCTTCGTCCTGCAAATTCCAGCGAAAACAGTTCCCGTGGCAATATCGCCTACGGTGAAAGCGACGGTTATTACGATCCCGGTATGTCTGTTCGCGGTGATTGCGCCAGAACGGTACTGTATATGTACACTCGCTGGGGTAATACCGGCTATATGTGGGGTGCGGATGGCGTTATTGAAAGCCTTGACATTCTGTTGAAATGGATGAAGGAAGACCCGGTTGATACATGGGAAATGGGACGTAACGATGCGGTTCAGTCAATCACCGGTACCCGCAACGTATTTGTGGATTATCCAGAGTACGCATGGCTGCTGTTTGGAAAGACGGTTCCTTCGGATTTGGTATCTCCTACCAGTGGCAATGCTTCCTCCGGTACGGATACCCCCACAACGCCCACTACGACCACGACCATCTACTATGATAACAGCGGCTCCAACTGGAGCAACGTGAATATCTACACATGGGATGCATCCGGCAATGCCTGCACCGGTAACTGGCCCGGCTCCGCTATGACCAAGGTCAGCGGCAGCATTTATTCCTATGATGTGCCCGATACTGCTGTCAATGTGATTTTCAACGACGGCAGCAATCAGACCGATAATCTGACCCTTCCCACCAACACCGCGAACCAGTACAATTCTGCAAACGGAACATGGGGTGTTTACGGCACGGATTACTATTTGTTTGGCTTTATCAACGGTGCCAATTATGGCTGCGAGGACGACTACCAGAATCTGGGCAGCTATAAGTTTACCGATGGTAAGCTTGTTGCCACTTTCGCATCGGACAGCTACGTAGCCGTTAAGACCAGCGATAATGTCAACTGGTATATGGCACAGTCCTACATCTCCGGCTCCAGCGGTACACTGTATAATACCTCTACCGGTGCGGCGGAGAAGATGTATGTACCTGGTGGCGTGGAGGTGACATTCACCCTGAAGGTCAACAGCAACGATACGCTGACTTTGAGCTATGCGACTGCATCGGTTGAATGTAGCCACAGTTACACTTCTAAGGTGACCACCGCAGCAACCTGCACCGTTTCCGGTGTAAAGACCTACACCTGCTCCAAGTGTGGCGACAGCTACACCGAATCCATCGCAGCTACCGGTCACAGCTATTCTGGCGGCAGCTGCGGCACTTGCGGTGCCATTGATCCTAACTACACTGTTACCGATACCGGTTTTGTTCAGGTTTCCAATGTCAGCGACATCACCGCAGGCGGTAAGTTTGTAATTGTAGCGGTTGTGGATGGCGCTTACAAGGCGTTGACCACCACATTGACCAGCGGTAAGTTTGTTGCCACTGATGTGACGGTGACCGGTTTGGTTGTCACCGGCAGCAGTCTGCCTGTATGGAGCATCGAGGAGGTCAGTGGTGGCATTGCCCTGAGTGTGGATGGGGCTTATTTGAGCTACAGCTCCAGTACCAACTTTAATACTGCCACTGAAGCCTACACATGGACCGTGACAGCAGGGGAGAGTGGTTTTGTTTTCAATTCCGCTGCCACCTCCCGTGGTATTTACTATCAAATCAGCAGCGGTAAATTCGGCGCTTATTCCACCACCCATGTCAATTCCACCAGCTATGTTTCCAACCTGCTGGTATTCAAGTATCAGGTGGGGACACAGGGTTGCAATCACAGTTACAGTTCCAAGGTCACCTCTGCTGCCAGCTGTACCACCGCCGGTGTCACAACCTATACCTGCGACCTTTGCGGTGACAGCTACACCAAATCCATCGCGGCCACAGGCCATAGCTACTCCAATGGTTCCTGTACAGTTTGTGCTGCCGCAGATCCTAACTATGCCCCGGACTACTATCTGGTAGGTTATATTAATGGTGCCAACTACGGCTGCGAAGAGGACTGGGAGAATACCGGCATTTATAAGTTCGTGGATGGTAAGCTGACTGCTACCTTTACTGTGGACAGCTATGTATTCCTAAAGACTGGTGATAACGCCAATTGGTACATGACCGAATCCTACTGCACGGCCACCACTGGAACCTTCCTTGTTGGCGGTACGGAGAAGATGCTCATTCCAGGAAATGTTCAGGTTGTTTTTACCCTAATTGAAAACGGAAATGGCAGTCTGACACTCAGCTATGCCAGCACCGAGTGCAGCCATGATTATGTTGTGGATAATTCGCCTCCTACCTGTCTGGAGGAAGGCGCGAATGTCTATACCTGCTCCAAGTGCGGTGACAGCTATACCATTATTCTGGGTGCCACCGGTCATAGCTATACTTCCAAGGTTACTACTGCCGCTACCTGCACCAAGTCCGGCGTTCGGACTTACACTTGCTCCGCCTGTAAGGATAGCTATACTGAAGTCATTCCCGCCAATGGACATAGCTATTCCAACGGTAAATGTACAGTTTGTGGTCAGGTTGACCCCAATTGCACCCACAGCTATACTTCCAAGGTGACTGTTGCGGCTACCTGTCTTGGAACCGGTGTCAAAACCTACACTTGCTCCAAGTGTGGTGACGTTTATACCGAAGAGATTCCTGCAACTGGACATAGTTATGTGGTTACTGTTGTCGCTCCCACCTGTGAAAACAATGGTTATACCATCCATTCCTGCGAGAACTGCACATACAGCTATAATGATACGCCTGTG
>JAZSEN010000073.1:0-18806 GCA_045531675.1 Faecousia sp. | reverse complement strand
CTCTGACGGCTAACTCTACTCAGTCCGACGCTACTGTTACATGGACCTCCTCGGATACTTCTGTGGCTACTGTCAGCAGTACCGGAAGTAATACCTGCCGAATCACACCTGTGAAATTCGGTGTGGCTACCATTACCGCCAAGCTGAGTACCGGACAAACGGATAGCTGTGTGGTCTATGTGTACAAGGAAAATGGAGTATATTTCCTGCGTGATGGAAGCACTCTGTACCTGAGTGTGGATGGTGGTATGCTTGAAGGCAGTACGCTAAAACAGTATATATGGGAATGGTGAATCAATCCAGTACCGGGGCAGTCCAGTTTGAAATCCTAGAATACGCAGAATCAGTTTGGTTTGGAAATAGCATAGCATTACCCTAATATCGTAACCGTTTTCTAGAAATGCTCGAGGTGATTATTAATGAAATATAAAGTTACTGTTTATTCAGTTATCAATAATATTTGTAGACAGGGTGCTTTTGAGGTAGAAGACTTAAAAGAAATCGTCTTGTTTGACAAAACGATAATAACGCTTGATTATATTTATAATGTTTCCTTTACCAAAAATATGGTCATTCTTCAAACTGGTTCTCCAGAAAACAGAAATGCGCCAGTCACCAATCCAGAATATGTACCTGATTATGGGGCATATAATTACGTCAATGCATATGACTATGACGGTAACCATCTGTGGAACATTGCTGAAATAATCGGTAACGTTGGATTCGGTATTTGTGCTGGCCATGTCTGTTCTACAAAATATCTTATAGAGGATTCTAAGGATACATACGTAGATGGGCATGAGTTGTTTGTGTGCTGGGATTCCTTGGGAATGCGATATCTAATCGATTTGGATGATAAAAGAGTGATTCATAAAATGATGACACGTTAATACGAAGACAGATGGTGATTCTCTATCTTGATGATAGTGGTATGATGTGCTGTTGAGAAGGAATGTACACAAATAGTGTGCCCGACAGGTGGCTAAGTCGACTGTCGGGCATCGGGGAAGGCGTGGCAGAATGGCGAGTTATAAGTATATGAAATCGCCTATTTCTCAAGGCTCTGCATCTTATTTATGTTAATTTCAAGGATAAAATTCCAGCGAGAACACTGTATCCGGAATTTCCAGAAGGATCCCCGGCATTGGGAGCTGGTGCCCCGGTTCAAGTAAGTCAAGCGTTGGAATACATCCTTGGTTGGGAGGGATGTACATAATATACCGAAGATAGAATATATGAGGAATCAACACTCATATCCCTTTTAAATGAGGGGAATGTGGTGATTGCTGGAAGGTTCCCGTCAGAAGGTGTTGGACACGTTTATTTAATTTATGGTTATTCGTACAATCGTACAATCGAAGAGTATCAATTTGATATTTATGATCCTCTATATAGCGATGAAAGAGCGGCGATTTCTAGAACATACGCCTGGATTTGTGATGGAAGTAATGGACATAATAGTGAACCTAAGGATGGTCGTATGTGGGAATGGACTGTTACATACCGGATTGGGGATTATGGTAACACAATTCCAGTTTCCTAAACGAATCTGAGAGGAGGTATACTTATGAAAATCAACAAACGGAAAGTAATTTGGATTCTAGTAGCGTTATGTTTGTTGGGGGTGTTTTGTATTCCCGTATATCAGGAAAAGAAAAGAGAAAATAATCAAACGGACGGGTTGGCCTTACATTCAATTATAGCTGAAGCGTACCTTAATATAAATGCCGACCCGGATTTCATTAACACTGCTTCGGAAAATCAGCCTATGGAGATACCTGAAAAATACTATACCTATGTTGAGTCTGTACAAGGCGATGGCTGTGTTCATGTAGTTGTATATGCCGATGGCCATGTTGATGCATACTTCGGCACCCCTGAAAAAACGCGGGAGTATTATCTAGGACACCGTTTTCGTTGATGTATATCTTGAAATCCAAAATGTATATTTCCAGGTTTGGCCCGGCCGGGGCTACCCCCGGTCGGGCGGAGGGAAGTATTTCTGGTGGTACACCTGTGAAGCTGCAGGCAAAGAGCACATCGGGAGTTGAAAAGATTCGTCAGCTTTGGAAGATAAAATATATCGATGATGGGTACTACAGTATCCGTTCCCTGTATAAATCGGATAGATGTATCCAAGTTACAAGCAACACCGCAAACCTCTTGGAGGTTAGCACCTCGGATACGCTTTCGGCAATTCCAGCGGCGGCCCGGTGGAGGATTGAAGCGATTTCTTCGGGCTATATCTTCCAAAATTGCGGAAACACAACCAATAAGCAGTGTATGCGTCCTTCCGGCACCGATGTGGTGACCAGTATGTTTGTATCCGGTAACTCCAATTTCACTTGGACCCTTACGGCTGATAATTCAATAGGTAATCAGTTGATATTGATTAATTCTAGTACAGGTTTGCCAACTGATGATGCTGAGCGTTATATCTCTCCGGGCGATAGGGCTTCGCTAGGGACTCTGGGCCTAGTACCATCATTTATCTCACTGGCAACAAATCAACAAGATTTTTACTGGTATTCTGGGGATCCAGCTGTGGCATCTGTAGATTCACAGATAGGGACAGTAACTGGAATTATTTCTGGGCAGTGTGCCACAATTTCGGTACGCATTAAATTTAATTCAGTATTTTATATCAAATCATATAAGGTTTATGTTACCAGTGTTAGGTTAGTTCCCCAGGGAATGTCTAATTGGTGTTGGGTTGCAACTGCGCAAATGCTGGCTATGAATTATGCAGGAGCAATTTCTGTTTCGCAGAGCAGTGCGGTTAATTCAATTTTTGGGAGTTCTGGAAACATTGCTGGAAGTCCTGAAAAATCAGAACAAGCTGCGGAGTATTTCATCAATAATTCTTCTTCTACATCGGTGGACATAGTACATACATCATATGGAACAATTCTTTCAAAAACTGCGGTGATTGGTTGTATTGACGAGGGGCATGTCCTAATTGCATTCAGAGGTGTCTACCCGGGGGCACAAACATTGAATCAACGAAATGGCGGACATGCTGTTCTTATCTATGGCTACGAATACATTAATGGGACATATGAATTCTTTGTTTTTGACCCCAATCCGATTGGTTCCGGAACTGCATTGACAATGACCTATGAGGACCTCCGTAACGGAGCAGCTACGACGGAGAATGATAGTTATGTGCATATTTGGGATGCTGTTATAGTTGCCGATGGGTGGTATTTTGAATCCGGAAAGATTTCTGCTTATGAGTAGGCAATATGGAGTGGTATACGTGAAAAAAGTATTATTGGTATTTCTTATCCTTATGCTGGTTAACACAACACCAGTGTTTTGCACAGCCATAGATTCTATACAGGTCGATGACGCAATAAGAACAACACTAGGCGCTGGACCAGATGATACAGTTGTGCGCATCTATTGCGGCAGTTACACCCAAGGCTTTGCTGACAATATCCCCCTTAACACACTTCTTGAAAGCCCCTACACACATGAAATTCGATATCTCGTGGATGACAGCACAGAAACCGTCCTGAAATACTTTGAAGATGAACAGCTTTTGGAAAAAGAGAGCGGCATATATGCTCATTATTTGGATGTCCTAAGCAGGACAGAGGAGATTCTGGGGGTACTGGGAGCAGATGTTGTTGCTAATCAAATCATCTGCCTGTATGGTTATTCTCCCTTTCGAAGCATCTATGTGTATTATCAAACCAATATTGGTGACTTTGTATACTATCATGAATACTCGACCAATGGCGCTGAATATCTTTTTCCTGCTGTAGTTTTCACAAGTGTTGAGCAACACATAACGGATGTTTTGGAGGCCACGCGCCTAATGGTTGGGCAAGCTGGAATTGATAGCATTGTAGAGGAGTACCCCGTATCCCAATTTGATATAGCGCAATACTCCTTTGAACTCGATGATTTGAACGGAGATGCCGCATCGGCTAAGTGGAGCTTTGTATATGTCCTTATAGGACTAGCAGGCATCTCCGGTGGCTTGTGGCTTTGGATGCGCAGAAAAGCCACCGACTAAAGGGATACGAGAATGTCAATATAGACAGAGGGAAGGGTACAATGCTAAAAAGAAGATCCTTATGGAAACGCTTACCGGACTGTAATCGTATGTTCAAACAAACGAGTCCCTATAATATCTAATCTTCAGCGCCCGGACCAGGGGAATCCCCGGTCGGGCATGGGGAAATCTGGGGCACGTTTATTTAATTTATGCTTAATCCTACCATTCCACAATTGGGGTCTATCAGTTTCATATTTATAATCCGTGGTATGATGAAAACTCCGACATTCGCAGGACTTATGCCTGGATTTGTGATGGAAGTAATGGACATAATAGTGAACCTGAGGATGAACGCATGTGGAAATGGATTGTTACATACCGAATCGGAGATTATTATGCTGATACAATTTCAGCTTCCTAAACGAATCTGAGGGGAGAATTGCTTATGAAAATCAAAAAAGGAATATTAATTGGAATTTTAATCGCGGTATGCTTGGCGGCAATGAGTTTTGCCCCCCGGTATATTGAGGAGCGGCAGAAAGATAATAATCGAACAGATGCAGCGGCTTTGCGTTCGGTGATAGCCGAAGCCTTCCTCAATATCCAAGATGATCCGGACTTTGTGAACACCGCTACCAAGGGCCATCCTATGGAGATTCCCGATAAATATTATACCTATGTGGAGTCTGTACAGGGAGATGGACGTGTTCATGTAATCATGTATTATGAGAACACCCTTGATGCGTATTTCGGCACACCGGAAAAGAATATGAATTACTACCTTGGATATTCGCTCTACAGTTTACCCGAATGATTTCTATGTAAATTTCAATTTGAACTTATGTCTATGTAAAATGCGTACGGTGACATGGATGTTTTAATGTTGTTGTGTATGCGGAGGACCATACTTTGGTGCCCTCCTGCGAAGACAGTTGATTACTACCGATTCATTCCTGGTTGAACGCAGAGTTCCCTCACCCGGCCGGGGCTACCCCCGGTCGGGCGGAGGGAAGTATTTCTGGTGGTACACCTGTGAAGCTGCAGGCTAAGAGTACATCGGGAGTTGAAAAGATTCGTCAGCTTTGGAAGATAAAATATATCGATGATGGGTACTACAGTATCCGTTCCCTGTATAAATCGGATAGATGTATCCAAGTTACAAGCAACACTGCAAACCTCTTGGAGGTTAGCACCTCGGATACGCTTTCGGCAATTCCAGCGGCGGCCCGGTGGAAAATTACGCAAACTTCCAGAGGGGGTTACAAAATAAGAGCACTTTCTGCTTCGAGCGATTTGGTTATTACGCCAGATGGGACTGGTTATGATTGCAATCTGAGGCAAAAGCCCTTTGTGAATAGCGATGATTACAAGGATGCTAGTTATGAGTGGCTGTTTTGTAGTCCCAATTCCGAAATAATCCCGGAAAAACAAGAAGGAAACAATTTGTGCTGGGTGACTTGTGCAAAAATGGCAAGCTACAAGTATATGAAGTCACCCATTAATCCGGGGTCGGCTGCGCTTTACCTTATTCTTAAGCAGTACAAAATTCATCTAAGCCAACGCGAACTTGAAGGAGTGGACCAGGGGGCGGAGATGTCACCTACGAGAGCAGCATTAGAGTATATCCTTGGTTGACCCAATGCGACATATGGAGTGGAGGATCGTATATATAGCGAGAACACACTCAGATCTTTGCTGGATGCTGGAAATGTGGTGATTATTAGTCGGGCAATAATTGAATGGAGAATTGATAAGTATTCGGCATATGATGGTCACGCATATTTGATATATGATTATGCCTATGACTCAAATCAGGGCGGATACGTTTATTATCTCTATGATCCGTTGCTGGAAGTGGATGACCAGCCCAAAATAAAATCGTATTCCTGGATTTGCAGCGCACCAGATGACAGGCCTAACCGAGTGGAAAAATGATGTATTGGAACTGGGCTGTAACATATGGGGTTGGTAATTATTGGGATACCATTAAAAGACCAGGTCCGTCATAAAGAAAGCTGTCCTATGAAGAAAATCGGTTGTTTCATCTTTAGCGAATTGTTGTGTGTTCTTCTATATGCCAAGGCTACAGAGGAGAATACTCATCTGATTGATTTACTTATCGAACCTCAAAACGCCATTGGACTGGTACTGAAAGTAAATTCATCTCTAATTCCAAATAACTTAACGCAATCTGAAGGAAGGAGTTCTTTATGGAGTTTACCAAACAACAAATAATCCGCATTGTGCTTGCCGTTGGAATCATACTTCCTATAATATTATTGAATTATTGTGTTATGAACTCTCCTGAGTATCTTAGGAAACAGCAAAGTAAAAAAGATGCAGCGGATGCGGCGAGTTTACGTTCGGTGATAGCCGAAGCTTACTTAAATATAAATGCGGACCCGGATTTCGTTAATACTGCTACGGAAGATCAGCCTATGGAAGTCCCAGAAAAATACTATACCTATGTGGAATCCGTGCAGGGAGACGGTCCGGTTCATGTAGTCGTTGACCCGAATTACAATGTTGAAGCATATTTTGGTACGCCGGAAAAAACAAGAGGTTACTACCAAGATCTTTGCGGAGATGAGACATAAGTACATAGCTGACGTGATTGGGGCATAAGCATCTCAAATCACATCACCCCGCCGGGGTATCCCCGGCAGGGTGATGGAACTGCCAAATAAGAGGAGGTATCATCATGAGAAAAACTGTTGTAATTTGGAGGTTGCACGTTCTGAAAGGAGAATTTCTATGAAAAAGATATGTGTTTTCAGATTTGTGACGTTGGTGCTTGGATTGTGTCTGTTAATGTCTATGGTCGCTTGCGCGGCAGCCAGATCGGATAGTGCTGACAGTTCTCGTTTGTCCAGCAATCAACAGACCACGGGAGAATCCAAGAAGGATGATGGGCAGGATGTAGAAGATAACACGGAGCCGGAAACCAAACCGGAACCTGAGAAGCAACCCGAGGAAGAGCCTGAGGAAAAACCCGAGGAACAGCCTGAGGAAGAGCCTGAGGAAAAAACCGAGGAAGAGCCTGAGGAAAAACCTGAGGAACAGCCTGAGGAAAAACCTGAGGAGAATACGCAGGAAAGTGAGCTGGTGGATGGTCAATTGATTCTTTACGTTACCTACACCAAAACACAAAACGGAAAGACCTCTGTTACCAAACACTGTTATGATTATGTGGACGGCGTACTTACCAGAATAATAAGTAGTCAGGATGGACGTATCATATCCTACCAGTCCTTGGATGGAAGTTTATACCGCCCCAAAAGGTTAATCCATTATCGGGACGGGAAAGGAGACGGATGGACGGATTATCAACGAGATGACAGAGGCAATGTCATCAAGCGTATTGAATACAATGAACAGGCACAGGTGACCGGCTGGAGTGACATGGAGTACGACAGCAACGGCAACCAGACTCTGGAAGTGAATTACAATCAGGCAGGTGAGGAATGGGCCCGCCGAACCAGAACCTTCACTGCCCAGGGCGAATTGCTTACGGATTTGTATATTATCAATGGCGAACTGGCTATGGATATGGAAAATGTCTATGAGTATGACGCGGTAGGTCGACCGGTTCGGAAAGTATGCCATATTATGGGAGAGCAATCCAGCATTCGGACATATGTCTATGACGATGACCGGAATATGGTTACTGTGACGCAAGTGCAAGCTAGTGGTTCTTCCTATCAGGAAGTCGATACGTTTGACGAATGGGGCAACAATATCGAGCATATTCGTTACGAAAACGGAAAGGAACGTAGACGGATTACCAGAACCTTTGATGCAGAGGGCAGACTGATTGAAACAGTTATCTACGAAAATGGAACGGAATTTAATCGCTATTCTTATTCCTTTAACGAATTCGGCAAAATCAGCGAATGGGTTACATGGTTCGATGGTGTGGAATATTCCCGATACGCATACAAATACAACAGCGACGGGTGGCTGACGGGATACGATTATACTGACTATCATGGTACTATTGAAACTATGACAGTGGATTCCTACGAAGTCGATAAGGTGACCACGGAACAGGCACAGGCGCTGGATGAAATTATCGCTTCTGTAACGCATTATACATAATACGATGGGCAGGTCTACCATGACCTGCCCATTTGGTATTTAGGTGGTTGCATATTTTCGAAAAAGCTGATAGAATAGGGAAAAACCAGAAAAAAGGACGTTTACCATGGATAACAACATTACCTTTGCAGACCTCGGCTTAAGCGAGGCCATGCTGAAGGCGCTGGAAAAGAAGGGCTATGGCTGGCCTACAACCATTCAGGCGGAAGCAATTCCCCATTTCATGCAGTGGAAGGACGTAATCGCCAAGGCACCCACCGGCACCGGAAAGACCTTTGCTTTCGGTATTCCGATGATTGAGCATATCGACCCGGAAAATGAAGCGGTGCAAGGGTTGGTGCTGGCACCTACCCGTGAGCTGGCGATTCAGATTTGCGATGAGCTGCGTGGATTGCTGACCTTCTACAACGGCATCCGTGTGGCGGTGCTATATGGCGGTGCCGGCATTGGCGGTCAAATCAAACAGCTGGAGCGCAAGCCGCAGATTGTGGTGGCCACTCCCGGACGGTTGATGGATCACTACAACCGTAAAACCATCCGACTGGACAAAATCCAGACCGTGGTGCTGGACGAGGCGGACCGGATGCTGGATATGGGCTTTTTCAAGGATGTGACCCGTATTATTGAAAAGGTCAAGAACCGCAAAAATCTGGGACTGTTTTCTGCCACCATTTCTCAGGAGGTCATGACGGTCAGTTGGATGTACCAGCGGGATGAAGTGGAAATTACCGTGGAGCCCAAGAAAGAAGATCGCCCTGACATCGACCAGTTCAGCATTACTGTGACACCGCTGGAAAAGGCGGAAACCACCTTGCGGTTGATTCGCACCCAGGGGTATGAGCGGGTGATGATTTTCTGCAACACCAAGCATATGTGCCAGCGACTGTCTGACGATTTCCAGTGAGCCGGACTGGATTGCGAGTGCATTCACGGCGACATCCGTCAGAGTCAGCGGGAAAAGACCATGCAGCGATACCGCGACGGAAAGCTGGCGGTGCTGATTGCCACGGATGTGGCATCCCGTGGTATCGATGTGGATGATGTGGACTGCGTTATCAACTTCGATGTTCCCGATGAAAACGAATACTATGTCCACCGCATTGGTCGTACCGGCCGCGCCAAGCGCAAGGGTGTGGCATGGAGCATCATCGGCAACTTCCCCGAAAAGGCCAAGCTGGAGGAAATTGCAAAGTTCTCCAATTATGCCATCAAACCCATGGTTCTAGACGGGGATGGTCAGCTGACGGAGGAAGTGGTGAAAGCGCCTGCGGCGCCCAAGAGGAGATTCCGTTGACTGGTAAGGAAATAGGGTATTTACTGCTGATCAGCCATTTGGGAGATCCGGAACGCAGACCGCTGACCTCTGCGCAACTGCGCACGTTGGCACAGCGCGTTCGTGATATGGAGATTCCAACACAGGACCGGGAGCTGATGGCCTCTGATGTTATTGCGCTGGGATTCAGTCGGGAGATGGCGGAACGGATTCTCGGACTGCTGGAGGAAAGGGAACTGCTGGAGTATTATCTGCGCCGTGGCGCCCGGGCCGGTTGTGTGCCGCTGACCCGTGTCAGTGAAGGGTATCCGTCTGTACTGCTGGACCGTTTGGGCGAGGATGCCACCGGCTGTCTGTGGGCCAAGGGGCCTCTGGCGCTGTTGTCGCAGCCTATGATTTCCCTTGTGGGTAGTCGGGATATCCAGCCCTCCAATCTGGCGTTTGCCAGAGAGGTTGGACGTCAGGCGGCGAGACAAGGCTATGTGTTGGTTTCCGGCAACGCCCGCGGAGCAGACAGAGCGGCCCAGAAAAGCTGTCTGGATGCCGGCGGGCAGGTGATTTGCGTTATTGCAGATCAACTGGAACGAATGACGCCCGGGGACAATATACTGTATTTGAGCGAGGATGTATTCGATGGCGCTTTTTCTGCCCAGCGGGCATTGAGCCGAAACAGAATCATCCACTGTCTGGGCAGTCGGGTGTTTGTCGCACAGTGCGGCTGTCAGCAGGGGGGAACATGGGACGGTACCATTCGCAATTTGCGCCACGAATGGAATCCGGTTTACTGCTATCCCGATGGCTCTGAAGCCGTGGATTTGCTGCTACAACTGGGGGCAGAGTGTGTGGAAATCGACGACTTGCATGATATTAAAGCTATTTTGCCACGATATTTTGGCTTTTTTGACCAATGACTGGATAATTCCTTTCATTGGTCAAAAAAATTATAAAAAACAGTTGAAAAATGCACCAAAATAGTTGTATAATACAAAGGTTATTAAGGACAACTTCGTTAAGGAGGCAATTACCATGTGTGGTATTGTTGGATATGCAGGTAGCCGTCAGGCTGCGCCTGTTTTGCTGAATGGACTGGAAAAGCTGGAGTATCGGGGTTACGACTCCGCCGGCGTTTGTGTACATAATGAAAACGGTCTGGTGCCGGTGAAGGCAAAGGGACGCTTGAGCGTTCTGCGTGACCGGCTGGAGGGCGGATCTGCGCTGCCCGGCAGTGTGGGCATCGGTCATACCCGTTGGGCTACCCACGGCGCCCCCTCTGATGTGAACAGCCATCCTCATATGTCATGGACCGGCAAGATTGCTGTGGTCCACAACGGCATTATTGAGAATGAGGCACGGTTGCGCGAAAAGATGCTGCGCAAGGGTGCCACCTTCGTTTCGGAAACCGATACCGAGGTGGTGGCCAATCTGGTTGGTTACTACTATGAGAAGTACGGCGATTTCGTTCAGGCGGTGCGTGAAGCTGTGGTTCGTCTGGAGGGCAGCTTTGCTCTGGGGATTCTGTGTGTGGATGCGCCGGAGAAGATTGTTGCGGTCAAGAAGGATTCTCCTCTGATTTTCGGCTTTGGCGAGGGTGAGAATTTCATCGCCTCTGATGTGCCGGCGATTCTGAAATATACCCAGACCGTTGCCTATCTTGAGGATGGCGATATGGCGGTGTTTGATGCCAACAGCGTGGAGTTCTTTGATTCCACCGGTGAGCCCATCGAGAAAAAACGCGAGAAGATTACCTGGGAGATGTCCGCTGCGGAGCGGGGGGGCTACGATCACTTCATGATGAAGGAAATTCATGAGCAGCCCAAGGCTCTGCGGGATACCATCAGTCCTCGTCTGCGCAACGGCAAGGTGACGCTGGAAGGTGTGGAGTTGTCTGCGGACTACCTCAAGGGTCTGAAAAAGATTTATCTGGTGGCTTGCGGCTCTGCCTACTATGTGTCCGTGCTTGCCAAGTACATCATTGAAAAGACCTGCCGCATCTCCTGCGAGGCGATGATGGCTTCTGAGTTCCGTTACTGCGATCCTGTGGTGGATGACAAGAATCTGGTCATCTTTGTCAGCCAGTCCGGCGAGACTGCCGACACTTTGGCTGCTCTGCGTGAAGCAAAGCAGCGTGGCGCCCAGACCCTGGCGATTGTCAACGTGGTCGGCTCTGCCATTGCCAAGGCAGCGGATCAGGTTATCTACACATGGGCCGGTCCTGAAATCGCTGTTGCTACCACCAAGGCATTCTCTACGCAGCTTTCTGTGGTGTATCTACTGGCTATGCAGATGGCAAAGGAGCTGGGCACCATGTCCGATGAGGAGTATGCCACTCTGGTTGCCGGTCTGGAGAGCCTGCCTTATGATGTGGAGCGGTTGCTGAGTCAGCGGTATCTGGAGCAGTGCCAGTATCTTGCCAGCCGGTATCATGCTCATCATGATGCATTCTATATTGGGCGCAACATCGACAGCGGCATTTGCATGGAAGGCAGCCTGAAGCTGAAGGAAATTGCCTACCTGCACAGCGAAGCCTATCCTGCCGGTGAGCTGAAGCATGGTCCCATTTCTCTGATTGAGGATGGCACTCTGGTTGTGGCGCTTGCTACGGTGATGCCTCTGTTCGACAAGACCATGGCCAACATCAAAGAAGTCAAGGCCCGTGGTGCGGATGTGATGTGTGTCACCTTGGAAGGCTGCGGTGAGCAGGCGTCCAAGGTTGCCGACAGTATCATTGAGGTGCCGAAGATTCATCCCATTCTTCAGCCCAGCCTGAGCATTATTCCTTTGCAGCTGTTTAGCTACTATGTGGCTCTGTGCCGCGGTTGCGACGTGGATAAGCCCAGAAATCTTGCGAAGTCTGTTACCGTAGAATAAAGATTACTCCTGAGCTGAATATCAACTCAGGAGTTTTTGATGGTTGTGTTTATTGTGCGTTTGTGGGTATGATTAGATAAGGAGGGATTCCTGTGAGGAAAATGGTGTCGGTCGTTTTGCTTGCGGTGTTGCTGTTGTTGCTGTTGTTGCTTGCAGGCTGTAGCAAGGTGTCGATAAATGGAGTATCCGGCTCGGTTGTTTACGATATCAATGGCATCTGTTTTGAAGATACCTTGACGCAGGAAGAACTGGATGCGGTCGTGAACGTTCTCGATGGCAAAAAACAGAAGTCCATCCTTTCCGGTGTTCCATCCTGTGGTTTTTCCGCAGATGTAGCAATTATTGTCGATGGCAGGCGTTTTGCACTGGCTTGCGACAAATGTGGCGTTTTGCAGAATTGTTCCACCGGCGGGTTCATTTATGTGTCGGATGAAGAACGGTCAGTTCTGGAAGCAATCTTCACCAGCCGTGGCGGCAAGTTCCCCTGCATATGATACGATATAAGGGCACGCATTTAGCGTGCCCTTTCATTATTGAACATGGGTATGATTGCTGATGTGATCCTCACAGTAGCAGTAGTAGCCGTTGCAGCGGGAGCAATAGCGGAATTCCAGTTCCGGATTGGTGATATCCGTGCGACCGCAAACCGTGCAGATATGGTTATAGGGCGCCTTGGGTTTTGCCGTCGTCGCCTGATAAGAACCGGCGGTGGGGAAGGGGACGGTTTTGTACTGGGTGGGTTTCTGCTTTTTTTTCCTGAACAGGCGGGAGCAGTTGATACGCCACGACAGCGGTATCACATTCAGTACATCCTTGCCGAAGAACAGGAAATAGTTCAGCAGCGCCACCAACGGGAACAGACAGAAGGGGAAAATGCCGTAATAGGCGTACCGGATTACGTCGTAGAATGTCAGGCCCAAATCCACCAAAGCGAAAATCCACGCCTTGACGGGAATGATATAGAACAGAAGAAACTGTGCGTCGGGATACAATGTGGCGTAGCCCAGGAACAAGCTGAGGTTCAGATAGTATGCGTTTGCATAACCGTCAAACAGCATGCAAAATACGTCCATCATCAGGACACCGGTGAAATAATACAGGTTAAATCGTAACGTTCCCCACTGATTCTCCATGGCTCGTCCAAGTGTGTAGTAGCAAAACAGGGATAAAGCCACAAGAATGAAATTGCCGCTGATATATGCGGAGGTGAGGGGATAGGTAAACAGTCTCCATATCTGGCCTTTCAGGATTAATGCCTTATCAAAGCTTAAAGCAAGAAAAACCGATGGATTGCCGGTGAATGAGGTCATTAAATATACCAGCGCGCTTCCAATGGAAATGTAGAGCATCAGATTCGGGATGCCTATGTTACGGTGCTTATAGCAAAAACGCTCAAAGTTTCTGCGGATTTTTTTCAAGTGTCTCAACTCCTGTGCAAGCAATGAAAACATCATATCAGTTTTGCAGGAAAAAGTCTACCATTGTTTTATGAACTTTTTTGCAATAATCCGACAAAAGGGGTTGACATTCCGCAAAAATGCGTTAGAATATCTTAGAACTGCATACAAGCCTTATCAAGAGCGGTGGAGGGAACGGCCCGATGAAACCCGGCAACCTGTTAATTCAAGGTGCCAAATCCGGCGGCAAACGAAAGATGAGGATCTGATAGACGCACATCGGATCTTCGGTGTGCGGTTTTTTATTATCAGAAAGGATAGATAGAAATGGAAAAAAGATTGTTTACTTCTGAATGTGTTACCAATGGACACCCCGATAAGGTGGCAGACTCCATCTCCGACGCAATTCTGGATGCCTGTCTGGCACAGGATCCCAAATCCCGTGTTGCCTGCGAGACGATGGTTACCACCGATTTCTGCCTGATTTGCGGTGAGATTACCACTAAGGCACAGGTAGATTACGCTGCTGTTGCAAGAGAGGCTATCCGCCAGATCGGTTATGTCTACGCCGGTGACGGTTTTGATGCCGATACGGTTGAGATTCAGTGCCGTATCCACACCCAGTCTGCGGACATTGCGCTGGGAACCAACGATGAGGTCGGCGGTGCCGGCGATCAGGGCATGATGTTCGGCGGTGCCTGTACCCAGACCCCTGAGCTGATGCCTCTGCCTGTGGCGCTGGCCCGGGCTCTGTGCAACCGGCTGACTGAGTGCATCCACTCCAACGATTTGCTCCGTGCCGACGGCAAGACTCAGGTTAGTGTGGAGTATGACGAGGATGGCAATGTGGTGGGCATCGATACGGTGGTTGTGTCTGTTATGCACAGCGCTGACTTCGCCATCGAAGAGCTGCGTAAGTACATCCGTCAGGGCGTTATCGCTCCCGTGCTGGAGAAGTATGGCTTCAATATTGAAAATGTGCCCAGCATCCACATCAACCCCACCGGCAATTTTGTCATTGGCGGTCCCAATGGTGACACCGGTCTGACCGGTCGTAAGATTATCGTGGATACCTACGGCGGTTATTTCTCTCACGGCGGCGGGGCCTTCTCTGGTAAGGACCCCACCAAGGTGGACCGTAGTGCTGCCTACATGGCCCGTTACATGGCAAAGAATCTGGTAGCTGCCGGACTGGCAACTCAGGTTCAGGTGCAGCTGGCTTACGCCATTGGTGTTGCTGAGCCTGTTTCTGTCCGCGTGGATTCCTACGGCACCGGCAAGATTGCTGACGAGGAGATGACAACTCTGCTGCGTAAGACCTGCGACCTGACGCCTGCCGGCATCATCCGCAAGCTGGATTTGCGCCGTCCCATCTATGCACCCACCGCCGCTGTCGGACACTTCGGTGTTGACGGTCGTCCCTGGGAGCAGACTGACCTTGCTGACGAGCTGAAGGTTCTGGCTGGATTTTGATTGTTCGGTTATGCTGGTAAAGGATTATGATACGACAGATGTAAAAACGCCCAAGTTTCATGAAAGACTGTACAAATCCTGGTTAATGCGGAAGCTTCAAAACCTGTCTTTTGCCATAATGAACCGGGTAGATGGACGACGGGATAGGAAGATTTGCGGTTTTTCCCTTGCTAAATATGTACCGTCCAAATTCCGTGAGTCTATGGGCGCTACCGGCAGTCAGGCTACGCGATATTGGCTGCTGGAGAATATCTTTAAAGATGCGCAATTCTCACCCGAAGATCGGATTATCGATGTTGGCTGCGGCAAGGCAAGGGTGTTTGCCTACCTGCTTGAGCGTGGGGTGAGCTGTCCGATGCACGGCGTGGAGCTGAACCAGGAGGTTGCGGATATCGCAAAGAAATGGACGGCCAGATATCCCAATATCACCATTAGCTGCGAGGATGCTTTCCAAATCAATTATAATGCCTATTCTGTGCTACTGCTGGGTAGACCCTTTGAACTGCCCACGCTGGGACGCTTTATCAAGAAGCTGGAGGCAGAATTGACACATCCTGTGACCATCTTTATTTGGAGTGATCAGGAGACTGGCACCAAGCTCGATAGTAGATCTGGATGGAAACTGCATCGCCGGGATTGGTCTTTTCGTAAGAGGGGACAATGGCTCCATCGTAGTCCTCAGCGATTTTCTATTTGGACCTTTAATCCCGAAAAAAGATAGAGGTTTACCGACCGCTGTTATCAGCGGTCGGTTCTGTGTGTCAAAGAACCCCTGTTTTCGTTAGTGAACTGCCCAGTTTGTGCGGACGGCACAAGAGCCTCCCTTTCTATAATAGCTTTACTGCGTGCGTCTTTTCTTCACTGTTCCATGAAAACACCTCTGTTTCCCTTATTGTACCAGAAACGGAGGTGTATGGAAAGTTTTTGAAAGACTGAGAACGGCGGCTCCAACCGGAGCTTCCGTTTTACTGCTGTTGATTGTTACAGTAACAGGGGTTGCAGTTGCCGCCCATCCAACGCCAGTTCCAGAGCGGGGAGAATTTTGCTGAAATCCGCGACCATGGAAGCAGGCTTGTTTTTGGGGTCATCCTGACCAAAGGGGACAAAGTAGAAGTGCTTCCGCGCCAGAAGTTTGCCGATGTTTTCGGCTGCGCCCGCCAAAGCATCGTTGGTGGACACCGCTAAGATCACCGGTCTGCCGTTTCGTAGGTGACTTTTTGCTGCCATGGTCACCGGACTGTCAGCGATGCCGTGGGACAACTTTGCCAGCGTATTTCCGGTGCAAGGGGCGATAATCAGGGCGTCAAGCAGCTTTTTCGGACCGATGGGTTCAACTTCTGTTATGGTGTGCAAGGGCGCTCTTCCACAAATGTCCGTGGCACGGGCAATGTGGTCGGTGGCGGCCCCGAATCGGCTGTCTATGGTATATGCTGCTTTGGAAAAAATGGGGATCACGGAATGAATACTGGCGACGGCCTCCATTGCAGGGAACACTTGAGAATAGGTGCAGAAAGATCCGCACAGGGCAAATCCGATATTCATGATACGACCTCCTTCGCCAGCAATCGCACAATGGTGTCCGCAATCAGTCTGCCGGAGCTTTCCGGCGCATATTTCCCGGGCAATCCTCTGGCGGTGATGATATCCTCGCCTGGCATGCCGGAGGTGGATGCCAAATCCATTTTGACGCAGTCGCTGCGGCAATGGCACATTTGCTCCTGATTCAAAACAGGGCAGGGGACGGTGTTGAAAATAATGCGAAATCGCCGCAGCATATATTTCAATGTATGTATTTGACAGGTTTTGCAGCCCATGGTCTCTGCCATGGCCCGGGCGGAGTCTTTTCGCGCAGCGATTGTCACCTCTGCGCCTGCACCTTGCAGAAGTTTACAAAGACATTTTCCAATGCGCCCCCATCCTACCACCAAAACCGGACATTCTTCTGCCACCACCGGCAATTGCCGAAATGCTAAATTCATTGCGATGTGGGCAGTAATCATGGCGTTTTTTGCCAGATAACCTTCATCCTTCAACAAATCAATGCACGGGCGGTCTGGCAGATTCAAGTTTCCCCCTATGATGGTGACGGTAGGGGACAGGTTCTGCAAAGCCGGTTCTATCGGTTCGCTCCACGGCACCGGCAGTAGCAGGTGGGTCACTTCCGGCGAACCACCATCGGCAATTCGGATGCCACGCTTGCGCAACGCATCCGTTGCGTAGTCCAGCGCAGGAGTATTCAATGCGGGGAGAATCATCGGTTCATTCATCAGCATCACCCTTTCATGCCAGAATATGATGGCAGCGAAAGTGTGGTGCTTGATTTTTTTGGATATATTAGTATAATATAGATATGAGGTGATGCAAATGCAGAGATTGGGCTTTATCCACGATATGATGGATGTGAAAGTTCTGATTCTATATGTGGCAGCCCGCTCCCGGTTCCCTATGACCGTTCAGGAGCTTTACGAGGTTTGCTATCAGGACGATTGCTTGAGCTATTTTGATGTATGCACGGCCATTCCAGAGCTGGTTCGTTCCGGACACCTGCAGGAGGTGGAGCCGGACCGGTTCGAAATAACGGAGAAGGGTCGCAATCATGGGGAATTGACGGCGGATTCCATTGCCTTTTCTGTCAAGCAGAAGGCGGAAGATGCGGTGGATTCCTTTAATCGGGTGACCCGTCGGTGCAAATTTGTTAAAACGGAATTGTCCGAAAATGAGAAAGGGCATACCGTTACTGTGGCACTGGATGATGAGTTCGGTCCACTGATGACCCTGTCCTTAATCGCCCCTGATCAGCGACAGGCACTTCGCTTGGAACGGCTTCTTCAGAACAAGGCTGAAGAAATCTACAGTCTGACCATGACCTCGCTTTTGGACGAAGAAGATATGGTGTGACCCCTTGTCGATATCCCGAAACGGTGGTATAGTAATAGTACACCGGTAGACCGGTGATACGAAAGGAGTTGCCGCATATGAAATTTCAGTACAGTGAGAAGAAAGTCAAGCTGCCCGGTAACGTCCACGCCTACGCCGAAAAGAAGGTTATGAAGCTGGCACGCTATTTTGACGAGGATGCGGAGGCACTGATCGTTTTCTCTGTGGAGAAGGGCCGGAATAATGTGGAGCTGACCGTTCGCGGTGCGGGTACATGGTTCCGGGCAAAGGAAAGCACGTCGGATATGTTCGCATCCATCGATGCTTCTGTGGGCACCATTGAGGGCCAGATTCGTAAGAACAAGACCCGTCTTGCACGCCGTCTGCGGCAGGATGCTTTCACCCGTACGGTGGAGGAAACCTCCTTTGTGCCGGAAGTGGATGAAGAGGATTTGAGCATTGTCCGCATCAAACGGTTCCACATCCAGCCCATGCGCAGAGAGGAAGCGGTTTTGCAGATGAATCTGCTGGGGCACAGCTTCTTCGCTTTCCGCGATGAGGACAGCGATGGCGCCTACGCGGTGGTGTATAAGCGCGGTGACGGTGGCTACGGCCTTATTGTTGATGCCGAATAACATAGATTTTATCCGGAGCCTCGAAAGGGGCTCCGGTTTTTGCTGTTAAGAGAAGCCCCCGGCTATGCCGGGGAGTATATAAAAAGTTCTACTTATGCCTAGAAAAGAAAAACCTCCAATGATAGAGTGGTAAGAAGGTTCGCCAACCGCTTACGACAACATCAATGGAGGTTATCCGA
>JAZSEN010000072.1:0-22977 GCA_045531675.1 Faecousia sp. | reverse complement strand
GCATCCACAACATCATCGGTGTAGCTGTCATTACAGAGGTTGCAGGTGTAGGTTGTGAAACCATTCTCCGTACAGGTAGGCGCAGTCACAACAGCTTCATAGCTGTGTCCAAGAGCATCGCCCTCAATTACCTTACATACTGAGCAATACTTGGCGTCGTTGCAGGTGGCTTCGACCCAGCTGTGTCCGGTTGCATCCACAACATCATCGATGTAGCTGTCATTACAGAGGTCGCAAGTGTAGGTGGTGTAGCCCTTTTCCGTACAGGTGGGAGCATAAATTTTTGTATTGTAACTGTGACCTAAAGCATTACCTTCGGTGACACCACAAACAGAGCAATGCTTGGCATCGTTGCAAGTTGCATCAATCCAGCTGTGTCCGGTAGCGGCAACAACATCCTCAATATAGCTGTTACCACAAGCGGAGCAAGTGTAAGTGGTATAACCATTCTGAGTGCAAGTAGGTGCAGTTACCACAGCCTGATAACTATGGCCGGCAGCACTTCCATCAGTAACACCGCAAATACTGCAAGTCTTCGCCGTAGTACAAGTTGCGGATTTCCAATCGTGGGCAGATACTGTCACAGGAATCTCAACAGTAATGGTTTCAGCCAGAGCCTGTCCATCCACAGCAGTCAGAGTTGCATAAATAGTTGCGTTTCCACCGTTAACAGCGTTAATTTCCCCACTATCCACAGTAACCACGGTGCTATCAGAGGAACTCCATGTCAGTGTATAATTATCTGTCGCAACGCCGTCCAGCAGTACGGAATAATCGATGGAGGCGGACTTGCCGCAATGGATATCCACAGCTGCGGAGTTTACATTAAACTCCAGAGTCTTTTCAGGGACTAAGGTGTTAAAGTGCCATCTGCTGGCATTATTTGCAAAATACTGGCTGGTGGGAACTGCAATTGTGTACGGCCATCCACCATGCTGATTCAGATGGCGACCGGTACCGGAGTACTGAATGATAAAGGCGTTGTAAGTAGAATCGAATGTAACTGTATCAAATGCATTACCAGATACTGCACCAATGGCGATATGACGATTATTGCAGATCATGTAGTTGTCGCTGCTATCCAGCGCACCACAACGCAGATACTGCTTAGTAACGCCGTCAAGAGTTTCTTCAACGTAATACCACAGATAATCTTCATCAGCAGTTTCCAGATGTTCCAGTTTCAGGCCATAATAAGTGCCGTCCACAACAGAGTATCCAGTGTTACCGGTCATTACCCAGTTGGAAGTAATATGACTTGAGATGACATAGGCGTTGCCGGACTTCAGTTCTGTGACGGGTACCAGTCTGGCAGGAAGATCCATGGTAACCGTAGTAACACCATCATTCTCAACTGCGCCGACAACCTGAATGGGAACTTCGATAGAAGGAGCAGCATCCAGTACTGTTCCATCAATAGCGGTCAAAGTTGCAGTAACAATTGCATCACCTGCACCGACTGCGGTGACTGTACCATTGGTATTTACGGTAACAACGGACATATCGGAACTTGCCCAATTGATAACGTAATCATAGATTCTTGTATTATCAATTGTAACATTATTGCTGAGATTCAGGGACTGACCAACCAGCATGGTATCCTTAATGGGTGCAACTGCCAGTTCAACAGTTCTGCTGGGAATGACAGAATAGAACATCCAATAGCTACTGTAACCGCTGGTCTTACTGGCCACGTTATAGGGTGCGCCACCACGGTAAACCAGATTTACATTTGTAACATCAGGATTACCAATATAGTAAATATTCCAACCGTTAGATGCGCCGTAGCTTGTATTCTGAACAGTCAAAATCTGATTGGTGTCGGAAATGGCATCAACAGTAACGATGGAGCCGTTGTATACAAGATACTGATCCGTATCGCCGTATCTCAAACCATTCTCATCGATGTACCACAGCGGAGCATCGTACAAAGGAAGGCTGGGAATCATTTCAAGGCCTTCGTAATCGCCGTAACCATTGTAGCCTTCGGTGGTCTTGAGCATCTGATTACCGGTCAAAATCCAGCGGTTGTAATACTCCATAATGGCATAAGGACCACCGGAAACCAGATTGTCAGGATCCATGGGAGTGGTGGTATTCAGCTTCTGACCAAAGGTGGTCGTTGCGGTGGTCTGGAAATCAAATTTCTTCACATCCACAACCGTCAGCATAACACTAATGGTCACAGGCTCAGACATCACAGTACCATTAACTGCGGTGAAAGTAGCATTGATCATTACCTGACCGGCACCAGCAGGCTTGACGATGCCGTTGGAAGAAACGGTAGCAATGGAAGTGTCATCGGAGGTCCAAGTCACAGTGTACTCAGAAATCGCCTTACCGCCTGCCACAACACTAGGCTGCATCAGTACAGTGCTGTTAGTGGCAAAAGTAGTCTGAGAGGGTGTTACTGAGAAAGCAACATCACTGAGTACCTCGTAGAAATACCACAAACTGTTGCTGGAGTTGCCAATGGTATAGGTCGTGGCGATGTTATGGCTTGCGCCACCACCACGTCGCTGGAGATACAACACGTTGGTATCATCGGGATTCTTGATTTGATAGTAGTCAGCACTGGCGTCATATTGATTAACAACAGCGGCTGTGGACTCGTTGTAGGCACCAATAGAAATCACGCAATCTGTGGTGGTACCGCTGTACTCACCATTATAGGAGATGTGCAGATAATTGTCACCGGTGGTGGATTTGGAGCGCAGATGTCCGTTGTCGTAGTACCAGATGTACTCTGTAGCTGCGCTGGCGGTCTCCTCCAGCACAAAACCTTGGTATTGTGCGCCGCTGGAACTGGTGTAATATCCCACTTCGGTGGTCAGCATCCAGTTGGGAGAGGTGTTAAGCTGGCTGTCGACAATAATATAAGGAATATTTTCCTTCAGTTCTTCGTCGGCTTCAACCAGTCGGAGGGATCCAATACTCTCGCTGTCCAGAGTAAAAGGCTGAACATCCGCTTGGGCAAGAGTAAACATCCCCAGATGATTGGCGGTGAAGGTGACACTCTCGCCACTAACAGTAATCGGAGTAACAGTGGCTTTCTTATGATCGACAATCAGTGCCGGACGACTTGTATCAATGGACTCCCCTACCGGCAATGTAATGGTTGCACTATCGCCCTTCTTGTAACCGGTAGCGGAAATGTTGTAGGACTCATAAGCACTAAAGCCAACCGGACGCTGGCCAAAACCCTTGCTAACCTGCACGTCGGTGATTCCGGGGGCATTGACCTTAACGCCGGTAACCGAAGTAGTGGTGATGGTCTTGTTCAGCTTGACCACCTGAGGGCTGGTGTATACGCGGGTGTCAGGACCATAGGCAGTCTCGTTCTTGTAGCTATTGGTAACACCCACAGATTTCAAATCATGAATACCGTTGCTGGTGTAACGGGCAATGGTCACATCATCATCGGTGATTTGGAAAACACTCATGGTCAAATCACATTCCGCACCGGTGTTGACGTTACTGTAATAGCCGACATAACCTGCGTTCATGTAAGTAAAGTTCAGGGTTTCGGTCTTAAAAACGGTGGTGCTGCACTGTGCGATGTTGATGCTGTCACCCTTGGCCAGATACATGGCAGAACCGCCCAGATAATCGTCCCAGCCATTGGAATGGTTATGACCGCACAGGAAGAAGATGTTCAGACCATTTGCGCCTGCTTCATTCAGTACCTCGAAAATATAGTTGGCGAATTTGCCATCGCCACTGTCACGGGTACGCATGCTGTAGTGAAGCTGCAGATGGGACACCACGAAAATCGGCTTGGTGTAACCGATTTTGCTCTTGGCATTGAGGAAGCTGCGCAGATTGGCAGCGGTGCTCTTGACCGTAGCCTCGTCCATGTCGGTGTACCACATGTAATCCTTCTCATGGAGCATGAAAACACTATAGCCTTCGGCATCATGGCCGCCGCTGGGGGTCAAGGTGCCATCGGTAGTCAGCGAATCAGGGTCGTGATTGCCCTGCAGCCAGTATTTGTTGTCATCGCTCAGATTGGGGTAGGCTTCGGATACCACGCCCTGCAAATGACTAAGACCGGCCTTGGAAGCATCCACGGTAAACGCCTGAGAATAATCGCCGGCGAACAGGAATCCATCAATGTCGGTATGTCCGTCAGCCTTCATGGCATTGATGATATTCTCAACGTGACCGCCGGCAATGCCGTGGTCAGAGTTGGAATACTGGAAATCGGAGCCTGCGACGATGGTAATAACCTCCGACTCAGACTGAGGAGCAACAGTACCGGACTCCGTAGCCGCAAAACCGGTAACGCTGACCATAGGCAGCAGCATTGCTACGCAAAGCAGCATTGCCAGAGCCCGTTGCAACCAATTGCTATGATTTTTCATAATCTCTATCCTCCAAACGAATCAAGCAGTCAATCTATCAACAAACTGCTCAAAGAATTATGTTTATATTAACAGTTTATTAACAATATGTCAATAAAGGTATTATTAGTAATCTTCAGAATAATACGATATTTATGTGCTAATAGGGCTATTTAGTCGCAAATATTCAACTCCCCCACCCTGCTTGCAAGGTAGGGGAGTTGAACATTATTCTTCATATTCACTCTGGATATCAGATGTGCCGGATTTCCATAATTCATATTCATTCCGCATGGCCTTCTCTGTACGGCGATGGATTAAGTCCCGTTCAGGAGGAATACAAGCCATCAAATCCGGGCATTTCTTCAGCCGGATACATTCCGGATAATAGAAACAATTGTCACACTCCGGAATCTCGTCACAGCGCTGACGGAAACTGTTAATCATGGCCTTATCCCGCTCCGGTGAATCCAAATGGCCAATCAGGTCACTTTCGGAGAAATGCTCACATCTGCCCAAGCCGCCATCCGGTGTAACGACAATGGTGCTGCTATCATCTGCCATACAATGGCTAACCGGGAGTTTGTGAGTCAGACGGGTGATTTTTGGGGAATTAATCCCCAATTCCTTCAATCTACGCTCCAGTGCGGTCCGAAGTTCATACAATTCTGTCCATTTCTCAAGGGAATAGCGCTGATCCCATGGCGTTTTTTCATCAAAAATCAAATGAGAATAGGCATAAAACTTCTTATTGCTGCCAAAGCGCTGCGCCAATTCCTCAATCAGTTCCATCAAATCAGCAGCATTATGGAAGTCCATATTCATACGAACAGAAACAGTAATGTCCTTGTTAAGAAGCCGTTCAATATTTCCTGTGACTACCTGATAGGCACTACCTTCCTGATATATGAAAGCCTTACAGCGGTTGTATACCTCCTCGGTACCGTCCAGAGTAATCTGAACTCGCTTCAGATTCCATTCCTTCGCCGCCTTCTCAACCAGCGCATCATCGAATAGATAACCATTGGAAATCATAAAGGAGCGGTATTCCACACCCAGCTCCCGAAGTCTGCCGCAAATCAAATCGATAACCCGGGCATTGTACAGTGGTTCACCACCAAACCAGTTCAGGCGTACCGGATTGCCACCGCAGTTGTCCCGGATGAATTCAGCAGTTTTCAACGCTGTTTCTTCGGACATCGGGATTCTGGAACGTCCAAGCTCATAGCAGTAGAAGCAACGGGCATTACAATCCGTAGTGGTAAGAATAGTATAGCTGGTGATGATTTTGGAAGGACGATCCATGGTGTTTTGAATCCATCGCGCCAGACCAACCAGCTTCTTCTCATCAGTTTCCTCAGGTACTACAAACCACCGATTACGCAGGTACGGTAATTCCAATACATTGGCGAATTCATCAGGGGTCAACAGAAGCAGCTCGCGGGTCAACAGATTAAACAGTAATGTTCCGTCCTCGACTTCGGTGGATACACAGTATCGCAGCATCCTGTAGTCGAGATCATCGGATTTTGCCTTACCCAGTATTCCCATAATCGCTTCATTTGCTTTCATAATCTGTTCCATATAGAATACCTCTCCCCTGCGGATGCTATAATTTTGACGCTATTATATCACAGAGAACAATGGTTTGCAATACATATTAAACGCCCCTATTGGGGATTCATCTATGCCAAAAAGTGCCGGAGCTTACACTCCGGCACTTTCTGCATTGGTTACTTTGTTCAGGAAATGAATACATTTCTGTTGTTTGTGGGCACATGATAACAAAGACCATTGAACTCACCACTATCGACAACAATACAGCCAGGCTGTCTGCAACCGATTACCTCACTGGTGAAAACCTTCATCGAACCGAATTGCACATGGCAACTCCACTGATGGAACGTCCCAACCTTAAGAGAACAATTATCCGCAATGCTCGTAGACAGAGAAAAATCCTCAAACATAATATCTGGTTTCGTATATGTCTTATTCATCCTCTTCATCTCCCATCTTTAGTTTGCGAAATATGTTTCTGCGTAGTAGCCGTAAACAGCAGCTGCAGCACCGAGCGCATTTCCCTGTACCGCAATGGTCTGGCAGTAATCACCCAGACTGTAGGACACCAAGGGGCTATAATAGGTGGTTTCACCCACAGTATAGCTACCTGCGGCATAGTAGGTCTGATCAATCTGTCTGGCAGAAATGCCCTCTATAGTACCGACCCAACGGTTACCATCCCACACCATAGCCATTCTACCAGTAGCATTTTCGGCAGTCAGTTCACTGGTATTGGCATAGGTTTCCGCATCCCAGAAATAGAATGTGGGGGCGCTGTCCGGCGTGTTGGCTGTATCAAAGTAGTAATTAATAGCGAAGGCACCCTGGAAGGAAACAGTAGGATACATTCCGGTATAACCGCCGTTATGAACAAACAGGCCTACCTTAGAGCTGTCAGCCATAACGACATCGTCAACCATGGATTCATCAAAATCAGCCACCAGCGCCCGCTGATCAGCAGTCAGACCGGCATTCATCAGATTATCGGTATTATAGCCAAACTGAGCCTGCGCTGCTGCACCATAGTTCAGCATGGCAACTACCAACGCTTTGGCTTTGGCAGAGGCATTGCCGTTCAGTACAGTATTGGCATAAACGACAGCATTGTAGCCGGCAACCTCAGAATAGGCATAAGTACCATCGGTCAACTTGGCATAGGCTTTGAAGTAAACCGTGTCGCCCATCTTCCTGGCGGAAATGCCGTTAGTACGAACGGTGTACAAACCGTTGGACGCAGTGTAGCCGGGAATGATTTCCTCGGCATCCATGATTGTGCCATCCGTCAGCTTGGAATCGAAGACAATCAGACCCATTTCCGTGACAGAGGTCATATCGTCCACATCAACGTAGATGTTGTAGAAAATCTCGTCCTCAAAGGAAACCGTAGGATAATCAAGTTTCAGAGAAGGGGTGACAACAGACTGGCTGTTCAGATAGTTCACAACACTCTCTGCACTGGCCAAATCTATATTCACATAGGAATTGTAGGTCTGCAGATTACTTCCGGATCCCTGAACCGCCTTGTGAGTAGCCTTGAAGCTGGTCAAGGAAACACCAGGATTCGGGTACGTGGAGGAGGCTGTACTGATATTCTGAATAACCACGGTCTTTCCGTTATAGGCAGACAAATCGTAGAACTGCTCTGTCTTGGAAGTCAGAGTAATATCTGTGGAGTCTATCTTTTTGCCGTTGGCATCCAGAATAGAAATTCTGACTGTAGACTTGTACAGCAAGCACTTCATGCCCAAATGAACCGCCTGAATATCAGAACCCGCAAAGTTCAGATTGAACGTGATTGCCTGATTCGATGTCAAATAGACCTCATTATTGGGACCGTAGTGGACATACTCTTCCAGAGAGGCGTTGTCATTTCCGTTAACGGTAGGATTGCTATCGATGAACAAGCTGCCATTAACAGTCGTACCGGACTGGAAGGAATCATGATTACCGGGGTTAACCAGCAAATCTCTCAACTCTGTATAAACGGGATTATACTCGCCGTCCTGAATGTATGCATCCTGAATGGTAGTATCCTGCTTGATGTTGCCCTTATCATCTTGATAATTCCAAACACCATTGTTGGCGGGGTTATGGATGCGAACACCATCAATGAAGAAGCGGTAACTGCCATCATTATTATGGTCGAACATCTCACTGTAGGCCACATATACCTGAACCGTGTAGGTATCATAGGCACCACAATCAACCTTAAGCACGGGAACCTGATACAGCCAGGTACAGGTGCCGGTACCGGCAACCCACTCACCCTCGTCATTCATGGAATAGCCGTAGTAAGTATCGACCATATAATACTGAGAGTGACCTGCGCTATTTGTAACGGTGACAATAGCACCGCCGGTGGTGTTGTCAGTCAAGCTGATTAGGTCAAATCCCGTACCCTTAAAGGTGAAGGTAGCCCTTGCGGTCCGGTTGATGTTGGATTTGCTGACGGTAACCACTCTGGCATCACCCTGAGAATACTGATGGTAGTTGGCGCCTGCAAAATTCTTGTAAAGATCATCCGCACCATAGATATTGTTGGTATCGATGCCCAAGGTATCGTTACCACTTTCATCTTTGACAGTCAAATCGCCGGGACGATCCTGAGCCTGATTTCCGGTCTGGTTGCCACTGCCACCTCTATCCCAGGATGTGTTAGGAATAGGAACATCCTTGTAAGAGCCGTCAGTCTGCTTCACGATATTGCAAATCTCGAAGTTGATATGAGGAGTCGTGCCATTGCTGAAATTATCCTCATAGTAGATGGACGTCGCAGGAATGACTGTAACTGCAGAATAGAAATAGTAGTCGACATTGTCGTGGGTATACTTAACCGCATAGGAGAAGGAATCCTGCTTATCCATGGTCATGCTGGTAATGGTATATTTAACAGTACCATCAGTATTCAGCACAGCATTACCGTACTTGCAGCCGGTCTTAGACTTATCCCACTTACTATCCAGACCCTGGGTGAAGTCAACGGTACCGTCAGAAACAACCGGGCGGAACATGCCAATATACTTGACTGTACCATTGGTCAGACCGAAGTCGTTCTTAATAAGATCAATAATAACAGGCTGACCAAAGTCGATAACCACGGTATCGGGCAAAGCACTGGGTGTACCCAGAGTCAGGCAAACAAACTCACCTGCCACGTTGGGTGCGAATACAGCCAGTTCCGCCTCAGTGTCAATACCCGTCTCATCCAGCATGACGCGATACTTCACATCAGAGAATCTGTAACGGTAAACATTCTTTCCGTTGCCAATGTTCTGGTTGGTATGCGCCTGAGCAAGGCCATCAGAGTATTTGGAGTCCATGAAAGCGTAGTCCTCAACCCAGCCCAGTGCTTTAAACGGATAGTCAGAAAGGTCCATAGCTCCAACCGTGGGCAGATTCAAGTCCGTGTTAGAGCCGTTGGCGTAAACATCGTCGGCAGCGAAGTCAGCAGTGTTGCTATAAATAGCGATACTGTCACCGGTAAGAGTAAAGGTTGACTTGTTGCTGTCCGATACGCCGTTTATGACGCAGATACCGCCACCGATGCCCTTCAAATAATCCAAATTCGTGCCCAGCGCTGTGGTAACACCGGAAGTCATTCCCTTTGCTGTGTTATGGGTAATGTGTCCATTATGAACGATTAAGTCACCACCGTCGGAAACGAAAACGCCGCCGCCATTAGCCGCAGTATTGTTATTAACACTACCGGTAATCAGATTTCCGTTGCTGTCAGTTTTACCTGCGTCAATAATACTAACGGTACTATTATCATCGACATATACGCCGCCGCCATTATTGGTTGCGGTGTTGTACTCAATCTTACCACCCTTAATCGTAAAGATGGAATTTGTCTCTCTGGCCCAAACACCGCCGCCGTCATCAGTTGCGGTATTTCCGGAAATGATACCACCGGTCATCTCACCGGGATTAGCATACAGGTATAATCCGCCGCCATCAACAGCGGTATTGTTTTTGATTTCACCGTTTGAGATTTTGAGAGTTCCGAACCAGTAATTGGTGATGCCACCGCCCTTCTGGCCGCCTTTATTATTGGAAATGATACCATCGTAGACTTCGATATTGGTATAGTAGTATCCGTAGAAACCGCCACCGGCCTCAGTAGCACTATTGGAATCAATAGTAACACCATTGATGATAGTGGTGGAATACATTTTGGTAGAACCGCTGTTGTACTTATTATAAGAATCATTGGAACCGATGCCGCCACCGTAATATGCAGAGTTATTGTAAATCAAGCCATCGGTAAAGGAAGCATACGCCCTTACACCAAGGTATACACCGCCGCCAACATTCGAAGCGGTATTGGATTGAATCTTACCACCGGAGATATACAATTCATTTCTGTTATCATCGTTAACAGCATCATTCAACCAGATAGCGCCACCATTAAAATCTGCAGTGTTAGAATCAATAATACAGCTTTCAGTAGTGGATCCATCCTTATAGGACATGATGACCTTGGATTTACCGGAAATGGCAATACCACCGCCATTAAATGCATGATTGGTAAGCATCTTACCACCCTTCAGGGTCAAAGTAGAACCCTGACACACAGCGATACCGCCGCCATTCTCACCAAGGTTATAGGTTTCCTCGGTAATAACAGTTACCTTTCCATCGTCGTCAATAGAAACCAGACGTTCATAGGCCTTGTTGTTCTTAATTTCACCTTCCTTGATAAGCATGGTGGATTCAGAAGAAAGACAGATACCACCGCCGAAGGTTTGATTATTATTGTCCTCAACAGTTGTGGTTTGGTTAACAGCTTTGTTGCTCTCAACAGTACCACCATCAAGGACCATACCGTAATCAATTGTTTTGGTTTCAGTTGTGATGGTAGCAGTACCATCCTGATTATAAACTCTCGTGGCAATTGTATAAGTCTTGCCGGTACTACCCATAACCAGAATGCCACCGCCGTAGCTGGAGTCGTTATGGGAAACAGTACCTTTACTCATGGACATTGCAGAACCGCCGGCTAACGCAATACCGCCGCCTGCGTATGAGTCGTTGTAGGAAACGACACCACCCTTACCGTCGGTACCTGCCGTGGAAGTCATGACAGAACCGTCACGAACAGCAATACCGCCGCCGGTGGAACCGGCAACGTTGTAAGAAATCGTACCACCAGTCATCTGAATAATAGCGCCACCGTAAATTGCAATGCCACCACCATTACCGCCTGTGCCATTGGAAGAAGCAGTTGCTTTGTTGGACTTTGTGCTATCACCGCCGACAGTACCACCGGTAACAGTACAGACTGCACCGTCACCAACCAAATAGATACCGCCGCCGTTGCCATTGGTTGCTGTGTTACTGTAGATGGATGCACCGGAAATGGCCATGGTCGTAATACCGCCCAGGGATGTATCGTTCATCTGACAGTCCATGTAAACGCCGCCGCCGTCGCCGCTTCCATTGTTGTGACCGGCGGTATTGCCGTAGATGCTACCAGCGTCCAGCGTGATGGACTTAACGAACATCTTACACTGCTTAATGTTGTCATACATCAGATTACCATTTTCATCATAGGCATTCTCTGAATGACTTGTGTACACAGGAGCATAGAAGCAAACACCGCCGCCGTCATATTCGGCTTTGTTGTTACTAACCGTTGCACCATTGAGCTGGAAGGAAATTTCGTAGTTAAATTCCGCCCCGGCTTTCAGCGCCGTGGTAGCATTTGCGCGAATAGAGATACCGCCACCATCACCACCGGTATTCAGCAAATCGGGCTCATAGGTATTGGGATAAGCAAACATGCCAGTAGCGTATCTAGCCGCAGTATTGCCGTCAATCACCGTCTGATTATCCAGCTTCAGGATGGTACTTTCACCGGGCAGAATAGGACGGTCGGAATTGTTGTAAACCTGCTGGGCAATACCGCCACCATTACGGGCCTTGTTGTTGGTGATTTTGCAGTTGGTGATTTCAACATTACCCTCAATGTAAATGCCACCGCCGTCACGGAGTGCAATGTTGCTGTCAATGTTGGAATTCTTGACATAGCAAATACATTTATCAACAAATTTCTTGTTGTTGCCGTCAACTCTCTTATCGTTACTTGCATTAAAGTAAATGGCACCGCCATTGTATAGACTCTTATTATTGTACAAATAACAGTTATCAATGGTCAATTTTGTGGTGGTATCACCAATCGTACGAATGGTACCACCGGTTGCGGTACCCGGAACCTCAGGCTTACCGTCTTTTGCGGGGGTATAGTTACCTTGATATTTACCATTTACCTTTTCGAAATCGAGGTTCTGAATCCAGCAGTTCTTCATCTCGAAATCCGGGGCGATACATTGACCCAGATAAACTGCAGAGCCCTCGGTTCGGACGTAGCTATCCTTAATCGAAACACCCTTAATAAGAGACTTAAAAACCGTCGTTGACTTCTTCACAATCAGAAATGCAGCCTGGTGAAGAGAACTGCATCCGGTAATGTTCCATTCCGTCGGGGCGGTACCGGGATTCTTACTGTCAAAGGTGTCGGTGATATTACCGGTTATCTCCAGATAATTGATTGTGGTATAAGGGACAGCATCGTCTCCCCACTTCTGAGTTGTTGCGTTAACTGTACCAGTAAGATTATCAGGACTGGTAAAAAGCTTTTCCTTTGTTGTGCCATCATTCATCGAAACAGTTTTACCGTATTCCGGAATATTAAAGCTACCCACCGAAATTGCACCGCCACTGGAACCGTGGCTACCGCTGATTTTGGGATTGGTAATCACAACCCGGTTAATCTGACTAAGAATACCAATACATCCGCCATAGCCACCGGAATAACAGCTTGCATCACCATCCTTGACACCGGTTGTACTGGTCCCGAAGATACAGTTCTTGATATTCAGCTCATTAATTCGAGTATACTGTCCGACAGAATCCGTTTTTTCATCTCTCAGCTTAACTCTTCTTGTTCTTGTGGCGATGACACCGCCTTCATCGTTGGCAGCACAACCGTAGAACTCACAGTTTTCAATGTCGAGAATACCTGCAGTACCATTGATGGAAATAGCTCCGCCGCCACCCTGAGCAACGCCGTCATAGAACTTACAGTTCGTTATATCACCATTATAAATCTTACCAAACAACGCAATTGAGCCACCATAGGCACCGATTTGCTGGGTTCCGCGTTCAAGGCGATTTAAAGCTTTTACCGAACGGAACTCACAATTATCGATTACTAAAGATTCGATATCCACATAACCGTTACCGAAGTTGCCATAACTGGTATTATAAGAATAGCCGGTAGAACTGTCCGAATTTTCATAAAAGTAATTATCCTTGGAGACATAGCTGGCGTGATAGACGTCAGAAACCGTGATAGCGCCACCACCGAACCAACAATTTTCCAGTGCAGTGGAACTATAACCGGAAGCCTGACCATGGAAATTACAATTTGTAATGCTAACACTACTCATTTTGTCAGCAGCCAGCATAATCGCGCCGGTACTGGATCTTCTGAAGGTAACATAGTCCAGATTCAGACTCTTGGCACTCTTAATCATATAGATGCTGGAATAGTTTGCATCCGTAGAGTTTTCAATAACCAACTTAACATTGGGCAAACCCTTCAAAGTGAGGCTGCCGTTCTTAACATAGAAAAGGGCCGAAGAATCCGGATCGCGAATAACCACTTCTTTAACCGAACCATAATTAGCGTTCGGATCCAATTGAATCGTTACATTCGCATTATCATCGATATCGAACTGGGTGAAGCAATCGATGACAAGGGACGTAACAGTAGTTGTTGCGGGATATAGTGTAATTGTAGTGACCTGATTGGTATCATCTAAATAAAGCGTACACGGGCCGGAATCAAGATTGCTGTTCCAATAATAGTCTCTGGAAGAACTATAGGAGAATGTCTTATTGAAAATAGCATCATAACCCGTTCCCTCACCATAGCTATCACCATAAGGGAAACGGCCTTCGCAGTAAACATGGTTGATGCCGGATCCGAAATAGCCATTATACACATTCCATGTGTAGCTTCCGCCCATCGCTTCCGCATCGGTGACAGTAATCTCATACACCTTGCCATTGGCCATGAAGACAGTCAGCTTCTCGGTGGTCTTAAAGGCCTTCAGAGAAATCAGGTTCCAGTTATTCTCAACCTGCTCCACCTTGACCAGAGTCTCGTCGGTGAAGATAACGTTGACCGCCTGAGACGCATCCAGAGGCATTTTGAGCGCATCGAACAAATCGGACAGAAGAATCTCCGTCAGACCATTGATGGAAAACTCCACGCCTTCATAAGAGAAGTCAACGGTAAAGCCGGCAAAAGTGGAGAAACCGTTAGTCTCGAAGGTAATCATACCATCACCGATAACCTCGGCAAGGATGTAGTCCACGTCGCCGCCCTCGGACTTATGGATGATGTAAATCTTCTCATGCTTGTGCAGCTCCACGCCGGGCAGTTCCATGGTCAGTCTGACCTTGCCGTTGGGCTGCCACTCAACACCGGCCGCGTCCTGAACAGAAATATCCCAGGTAAACAGCTCCTGAACACCCTCAGCCTGCAGTTCGGAGACCATGGTGTTGACAGTGCTGTCCGCAATCTGACCGTTCTGAACACTCAGAGCGCCGCCCTCAGGAATACCGTCAGCGGTAACAGAGGCACCATCATGCTCCACCTCGTCAGAACCGGTAGGAGGTGCGTTCTTGGCAATAATAGCATCCAGCTCCAGCCACTTGTCGGGATCATTGGCATTCAGGCGCATCTCGATATATCTCTGGACATCCAGAGGCAGTCTATCCAGAGCGTCATAAATCTCCTGCGCAGTCTTGCCGCATAATACATTATAGTAAACCTTACGGCTGCAACTGTCGGAATGAGCAAGCAAATCCGCTTTCTCGTTACCGCAGTTACACACTTCTGTCAAGATCTGATTAACAATAGTGTCATCAGTCTCGACTTTATCAGATGATACGGTATTATTATTGATTATCACCTGACTGTTACCATCTGCAATGACGTTACCATCAAGGTAGATGTTTGCATTTGAGTCGACAGACTGGTCGTCAGATGCACTGACTTCCTGTGCGTTCACAACCGGAACCGCAAAGGAAAGAACCATCGCCAGACACAAAAGCATTGACATAATTCTTTTGCACATAGAAAAGCCCTCCTAAATGAATTCAAGTACACACTCAAACTATACAACTAGAATTATTTGGTATCCTATTATATTACTACGTTTCCATAAAGAACTCAAGCAACATATTAATAATAATCCGACAATCCAAATATAACCCCATAGTAACAATATAGTATACTACTATTATATACAAAAAATCGATTATTGCAAGTAAAAAAAACACTAAAATTAATTATTAACACAAAATATAGTATCTGATGACATACAATTGCAACCATATTTCGTACAGCATGCCCCGATGTTGTAGTAAATGAATTTCTTTCTAAATTGAAACTAAAAAAGACATCCCGAAGGATGTCTTTTCTGGACAGAATAATGTTAATTGTATAGCGATTTTTCAACCGCTCAATATCATTTTTTGATTTTATGAACAACCCTTCCAAAAAACCAGGATACCTTGCCGACCAGGTCAGCTATGCAATCTTGAATCTTATACACGAATAATAACAAACCGCTTCGATATAACACCGAACACGCTATACCTTTTCTACGATTACAATTGATGGCGCTTGCATCAAAACGATACTGGGCCCTGAGCGTATTGCGATTACCCCAATGCACAATGCAACAACTGCCAACCTCTCCATCTGCGGGGTTTGCAAAACGCACTTCCCTGCGGAAGTAATTCGAATAGAATTTCGTAGCGCAGGGAACAAAGCAGTAGTATTCAGCTTTACGATTCACAGGGTGAAGATTAAGTACTGCCATAGCAAGTGCATAAACCGGCTCATCTGCCAAATTATTATTAAAGCCCCTAAATACTATTTTCCCGTAATTTGCAATAATATCATCGCACAGAGTCTTCATACGCCCCAATGTATCACTTTTCCTGATAAAATATAGCATTCCGTGCAGATGTGTACAAAACTTTATCGGATAGAATTGCGCTGCTTGATTTGTGAACCATCCGTATTTATCATCTAAAGGCAATGCCTTACCAAAACAGGAAAAATCATCTGCATCCCGATACACGTCCCAGAGAAAATTGATATCCTGATAGATTAAGCAGTCAGCATCAATAAACATATTCTCATCATACGGGCAGCAATCAAGCAAGCGCATTTTGTCCATCCATGAGTACGTTGGTTGTTCGAGAATGACCACATCATCGAATTCATCTGTGTACTCATTCTCCCGATCAGCAATGACTGCAAACGGCATCGGTTCTTTACAATTCTGACGATAGGACCGCAGTAGATTGATAGCCATTCGATAGTACCGTTCATTACCTGTAGCAATCGTAACAAAACCTTTTGTCATAATCATTCACTCTCCATATGCGCTGTATCACCCTTGGGGACAAGCATTCAAAAGTAGCGTATGCCTCATAGCACTCCCTTAGTATCATTCATACGATTGAAAGCTAACGTGACTTACATGATTTATCTAATATTGTACAGTATTCATCATAAGATTGCAAGAATTGTTTTCTCTTCGAAACTCCTTGTGAAACTCTAACTATTAATCGTCTCAGCCAAACACTCGCCGGCCACAGTCCGCCAGACTGTGGCATGAGATAGGCTCGAGACAATATAAAAAAGACATCCCGAAGGATGTCTCTTTGGTGGGCGAGGCGGGACTTGAACCCGCACGTCCGCAGTGAACACTAGAACCTGAATCTAGCGAGTCTACCAATTCCACCACTCGCCCATATTGCCGCTGAATCTTAACGACTTGATTATACTAGCACAACCTTCGAGTTTTGTCAACATCTTTTTTTCTACCTCTTCCATTTTTCAGTAAAAAATGCTATACTGTATAAAACTATCTTCGGAGGTCTGTCATGAGCTTTCTTCCTATCTGTAAACAGGATATGCTGGACCGTGGTTGGCAGCAATGTGATTTCGTATATGTCATTGGCGATGCCTATGTGGATCATCCTTCTTTCGGGCATGCCATTATCAGCCGTGTATTGGAGCATCATGGTTATAGTGTGGGTATCATCTCCCAACCGGACTGGAAGAATCCCCAGTCAATTACAATCTACGGTCGTCCCAGATTGGGTTTTCTGGTCAGCGGTGGTAACATGGATTCCATGGTAAACCACTACTCCGTAACAAAACACAGGCGGAAAACTGACGCCTATACTCCCGGCGGAGTGATGGGGAAACGTCCCGACTACGCAACCACCGTCTACTGCAATCTGATTCGCCGGACCTACAAAGATGTACCAATTCTGATTGGTGGCATTGAAGCCAGTCTGCGCCGTCTGGCACACTATGATTACTGGTCTGAATCCCTGAAAAGATCCATTCTTTTGGATGCACAGGCAGATATTCTGATGTACGGCATGGGCGAAAAAAGTGTTATCGAAATTGCGGACGCTCTGAATTCCGGCATGGAAGTAAAAGACATTACCTACATTGACGGAACCGTTTTCAAGACAACTGCGTTGGATGATAGTCTGCCAACAGTCATTCTCCCCAGCTACGATGAACTAAAAACCAACAAGCGCCGGTACGCCGAATCTTTCAAAATTCAATACGGAAACTGCGATCCTTTTACCGCGAAACGTTTGGCTGAGCCCTACGGCAAGGACTATGTGGTTCAGAATCCGCCTCAGAAACCCTTGTCCACTGCAGAAATGGATGTTATTTATGCACTTCCCTATGAGCGAACATGGCATCCGTCCTATACAAAGGCCGGTGGGGTGCCCGCCATTGAAGAAGTCAAATTCAGTCTGGTCAGCAACCGGGGATGCTTTGGTGCCTGTTCTTTCTGCGCATTGACCTTCCATCAGGGACGAATTATCCAGACACGAAGCCATGAATCCATTCTGGCGGAAGCGGAACTGATGACCAAGGATAAGGACTTCAAAGGATACATTCATGATGTAGGTGGTCCCACCGCCAATTTCCGTAATCCCGCATGCGAAAAACAAATGACCAAGGGTGCCTGCGGCGGACGGCAATGCCTCTACCCCACCCCATGCAAGAACATGAACACCGACCATTCGGACTATGTATCTCTTCTGCGAAAGCTGCGGAAAATCCCCGGTGTCAAAAAGGTCTTTGTCCGCAGCGGCATCCGGTTTGATTACCTTCTGGCAGATAAGAAGGACACATTCTTTAAGGAGCTTGTACAGTACCATATCTCCGGTCAGCTGAAGGTCGCGCCGGAACATGTTTCCGATGCAGTCCTGTCCAGAATGGGAAAACCGAAAAATGCAGTCTACAATAGATTCGTGGACAAGTATTTTGCGCTGAACAAGCAATACGGAATGAATCAGTACCTTGTTCCCTATCTCATGTCCAGCCACCCGGGTTCTACCCTGAAGGAGGCCATCGAGCTAGCCGAATACATTCGAGAAATGGGTTACAATCCTGAGCAGGTACAGGACTTCTACCCCACCCCGTCTACCCTATCCACAGTTATGTATTATACTGGCATTGATCCCAGAACCATGGAGAAGGTCTACATTCCCACGGATCCACATGAAAAAGCAATGCAGCGCGCATTGATTCAGTACCGTAATCCGAAAAACTACTATCTGGTAAGGGAAGCGCTTCTGAAAGCCCATCGGAAGGATTTGATTGGATCCGGACCCAAATGTCTGATTCGTGCCGTTCCGCCCCGTCAAGGCAAGCCCACCGCTCCTCCTCCGAAAAAGCCTGTCAGCAAACGTCCCGTTCCCGGAAAACCCCCTGTGAAAAAGAAACGTTAATACAGAAAAGGGCGTGCAATGAACTGCACGCCCTTTAGCTATTTAAGGAAGCAATCTGACCGTTACGTCAGAGCGCAGCTTTTGACGGAATATCATCCGCCATGTAATGCTATCCGCAGGCGTATAACGCATGGAGGACAGCGCATAATGACCTGCCGCAGGAATCTTGCCGGCAAGAAGCTCCGGCACGGGTGCTTCTGGACTGCTTTCAAAGGGATCACCAGGATCGCAGTCCACAATACTGAACAGTTCCGCATCCAGCTGGGGATCCAAAGAGAAGCTTAAACGTGTGTAACAGCAAGGATGGTTGCTAAGGAAATTGGGGTCCAACGCCTCACGGGTCTGGGCGATGACCTTCAGAGTATGTATCTGTCCGGTGGTAGGATGGATGAAAGACATCATCTCACCAGCACGAGGCGCAATAAAACGCTGACCGGGAACTGACACAGGTGCCGCCTGCAGGGTCAGTTCCATTTCACGAATGGGCGGATTCTTTCCTCTGCGAAGAAAATGCTCCCGTCGAATCAGATAAGCTTTGTTACGGTCCAGACCGTAATGCTCCAGGGTCCGTCTGGCGTGCCAATCGTTTTCCTGTGTAGGATCCCAGCGCAACTGCTCAATCTTTTTCAGTGGCGCATTCTTACCGTTCACATCCAATGCGCAACGGACATCGATTCCCAGAGGATCATCCAGCTTTCGGCGCATCTGCTCCTCAACGGACATCTGCATTCCGTCACGATGGCTCCATTTCTCCTGAAATTTCACCATGGTTTCACCGGAAATCTCCAGATAACTGTCAACAACAATCCCATTTTCGCACAGATAAACGGAAGGAATCTTCCAGTTTTCGTTACTCCAGAGGATACCACGTTCCAGTCGGAGCTCCTGACCGGCTTTGGATTTCTCGCAATGATCGGCAAAACCTGTACCGAATCCCACATCCCAACGCAGCATACCGGGGCGAATGGGACACCACTCAAAATAGTCCGCCCGAAGGGGCAACGTATCATATGAAAAAGCATCCTGCAATCCGATAATATAGCTGTACGGATCTTCAATAACCGGTGGACGGAAATTATTCTGCACCGCACGAAGAACGGCATTGGTTCTGGCGTTGCGTCGAATCTGATTCCGCTGCTGGTCAAATAGAAAACTGCTAAGCCGGTATGCTTTCGCAATCAACGCTGCATCAGCACAAATAATAATCAATCCGATAAAATCCTCTAAACTTCTTGCTACAGGATGCACGCAATCGCCAGGAGGCGCAGAGGGATCTACCGCAAATACTGTATCACCGAACCCCTCCACCTGACAAAAATGAAAGCTGCGGTCCCGTCCCCACGCCACCATTCTGGCTCGGGCAGGCGTATAAACACTATCGCTTTCATCCGGTCCGGTAATCAACCCGAGGGGCGTAATATCAAGGCTGGATCTTCTGAATTTCTGGTACAGCATAGGCTGTCACTGTCCTTTCGGTCCGTTTTGTATAGTTATCTGGGGACGTTCCTTCAAAGGGTAGCAAATAATCTCAAAACCGTCCAAATCTTCATAACCCATGTCTATGGCATTGATCTGACTGTTGTCGTAGGTAGTGTAATAATAAATGCCCTTGTTTGTGTTACAGCAGCAGGAATAGCGGGTTATTTCATACTTTCCCTGCCCCATGTGAACACTACCTCTCGGCATTGCCACCGAAGCAAGAATGTGGAAAAACTGACTGACGTTTTCCTCCTCGCCGCCAAAGGAAATGCTGTTGCTCATTACAAAAGCTGCTTTAACAAATCGTGATGCCGATGAGAAATCACCGGGCAATCCAATACTGCCCATGCCGTTGCTGAAGGCATGCAACTCCATAGCAGTACGATTCTGCGCAGGCTCAGCAGTCACATTCAGGTAGTTGGATAGATTATATAGATGATAATCGAATGGCGGTTCGTTGGTCATGACACCCACGGGATTCCCATGAATATGCAACCCATCTGCCATAGATTCTGCTACAATAGAACGATTTCGGTCAGAAATCATCCAATGCAAAGGAGAAAGTGGCAATTCCGAACTGAACGGAATGTTTACCAGATTCAAGTTTGCAAGCAGATTCTCCGCCTCATCCACATTGGCACACTGACCAAGGATCCATGGAATGAACTCAAAGGGGCAGATGTTATCCATACCCTTCCGCTCAAGATGGTACACCGCGGATTTTGGGAAATTCAGGCCAGCCATACTGAGGCCATGTTCATTGGTGGCCTCATAATACAGGGGGTATCCGTCCATCACCGTTGCCATTCCAATCATGGCATAGTGTTGCTCCAACGAATGAACTTTGCGGAAATGAAAAGGATACGCTCTGGGAGTAATGGTCACGACCTCATGATATCCATACTCCAAATCAAGATTTCGTCCAAAATAATGCCCGTTACTGCTCAGACTAATGGCGGTACACATAGCAAAACCTCCCACTTTAGGGATATTATACCACCTTTTCATGGTATTTACAATGGGCACAGATAAAAAATTATCGTTTTCGAATTATGTTACGAATCCAACGGATATCATCCATACAAATCATTTTGCAAAGGAATAAACAGCAACCAAACAGAACCGTGTAGGCAGCTATGCATAAGTACCACAATTGCAAAAAGCCGGCAACCGCAACTGCAAACGTCCCGCATAACAACGCAAAAACCGGTGCTTGTATCGAAAGCCGCTGACCGGTAATCTTCAACAAGCGTCGTAAACTCAACATAAAATTCACAGCATGGGTCACTAGAAAACTGCAATAATAGCCGGCAATTCCGTATTCAGGCAGCAAAAAATATAAAAAGCTAACATCCATCGCGGACGTGAAGATATTATACCGAACACTGGCTTTCTGCTGACCCAGACCCTTAATCATAGCATCAGTAACAATGTCGAGATAAAGCATCACAGTCAAGGGAGCAAACCAACGCAAATACCTTCCAGCCTGTGTATTACCATACAGGGAAAGACAAAGATCTGGTGCAATCAAAAATAGAATACCGGCACAGAATGTTCCATAAAGTAATGCAACACGAAGACTTTTATGCATCAAATAATGTATCCTTTGGTCACTTCCAGCTGCATTGCACCGCGCCATTTCAGGGATGAGCAGCTCTGTTAACCCAAACAGGATTGCGGCCGGAAACATCATAACAGGAAAAACCATACCACAAACAATTCCGAACAGCGCCAGAGGATTTGCGGTTCCGTGGTACAAGGCCAACCGTTGCGGAACCATAAGATTTTCCATAGTAGAAATACCAGCTTTAAGGTCATCTGCCAATGCAAGAGGGATGGCGGTGTTTGCCAAGCGATAAGCAACAGGAATTCGAGCGGAAGTTGTATTTCTCTCTTTGCATCGCAGAAAAAACAGACACAGTAATGTCATTAATGCTCCAATTCCGCTTCCACATATCACGGACTGGCAGGCTTTCGTCGGATTCTCCCCTGCCCATAAAGCAAGCATCATCATGGTGCAAAGTATGGAGCAGCCCTGCTCAGCAACCTCAATTGCAGCCAGGGTGCTGATTCGATTGGCAGCAGTGAAATATCCGGTCATAACGCCTGCAAGACAACTAACCGGAAGAAACGCAGAAAACAAACGTATTGCATCCACTGTACGGACGTCCCCTACCCAATTTGCGGCAATCGGTGAGGCAAAAACACTTAGTAACATTGCCACAAGACCGCTGCAAAGGATACTATAAAGAAACGCACCTGAAAGTACCCAAATCACATTTCCGTTTCTGCGTTTACCCAGTTCCTCAGCAGTCAGATACATGGTTGCCGTTCGAACACCGGCGATTCCGGCCGTCATAGCAAGTCCGCCTACTGATAAAACAAGCTGAAGCAAACCAATTCCTTCCGCTCCAATCCGTCCGGAAAGATAGACCTGAAAGGAGGTTGAAACCATACGAAGCAGTAGGTTAACACCGGTCAGTAGCAACGCGTTATAAAAAATAGGCATCCGTCTTTGCAAAAGAATCCCCCCTGTCTTAATACAGTATGTGGACAAGGCATGGATAGAACATAAAATCGCCACGGGTTCCCCCGTGAGGATTTTTTTGAGGATTAGTTTGCGAAGTAGGCCTTTGCGTAGTAGCCGTAGACGGCAGTAGCGGCACCGAATTCGTTGCCGTTATTCGCCAGAGTCTCACAGTAGTTACCCAGGCTGTAAGCGATAACTCTGGTGTAGAAG
>JAZSEN010000043.1:0-2934 GCA_045531675.1 Faecousia sp. | reverse complement strand
TACGAGATATGAGATACGAGATACGAGATGACGATATCAAAAAATATCTCATATCTCATAGTTCATATCTCGTATCTAAGAAAGAATATCAATTATTTGCTTTGTTCTCTGCCATCCAGGCCAGGTAATCGTCGTAGGTGCCGTACTTGTCCACAATGGTGCCGTCGGGCTGGAAGGCGATGACACGGTTACAGGTGGAGGTCAGCATCTCGTGGTCGTGGGAAGCCAGCAGCACCACGCCGTTAAAAGCCTCCAGGCCCTTGTTGACGGCCTGAATGGACTCCATGTCCAGGTGGTTGGTGGGCTGGTCCAGCAGCACCACATTGGCGCCGGAGAGCATCATCTTCGAGAGCATACAGCGAACCTTCTCGCCGCCGGAGAGGACTTCGACACTCTTAAATACGTCATCGTTGCCGAAGAGCATACGGCCCAGGAAGCCCCGGAGGTACACATCGTCCTTCTTGGCGCTGTACTGGCGCAGCCAGTCCACCAGCTCCATCTTGTTGCCTTCAAAATACTCGCTGTTGTCCTTGGGCAGGTAGCTGCGGACGGTGGAGATGCCCCACTTGATAGAACCCTCATCCGGTTCCAGCTCGCCCATGAGGATCTGGAACAGAGCGGTCTGCGCCTTTTCGTTTTCGCCGACGAAGGCGATCTTGTCGGTTCGGTTGACGCTGAAATAGACCTTGTCCAGCAGCTTTTCACCGTCCACGGTGACGGAAACGTCCTTGTCGGTCAGGATGTCCTTACCCAGCTCCCGCTCGGGCATAAAGCCCACGAAGGGATAACGGCGGGTGGAGCAGGGCATCTCCTCGACGGTCAGCTTGTCCAGCAGCTTCCGGCGGGCGGTAGCCTGCTTGGCCTTGGACTTGTTGGCGGAGAAGCGCTGGATAAACAGCTGCAGCTCTTCGATCTTTTCCTGGTTCTTCTTATTCTTGTTGCGGATCATGGCCTGGACCATCTGAGAGGATTCGTACCAGAAGTCGTAGTTGCCCACATACATCTTGATCTTGCCGTAGTCAATGTCAACGGTGTGGGTGCAGACGGTGTTCAGGAAGTGACGGTCGTGGGACACGGCGATGACCATGCCGGGGAAGTCCAGCAGGAAGTCCTCCAGCCAGTTGATGGCCTCAATGTCCAGGTTGTTGGTAGGCTCGTCCAGCATGATGATGTCGGGATTGCCGAACAGCGCCTGGGCAAGCAGGACCTTGACCTTCAGACGGGGGTCGGTGGAGCTCATCATGTCATAGTGCATATCGGTGCCGATGCCCAGGCCCTGCAGCAGGCGGGAGGCATCGGACTCGGCTTCCCAGCCGCCCAGCTCGGCAAACTCTGCCTCCAGGTCGGCGGCGCGAATGCCATCCTCATCGGTGAAGTCTTCCTTCTCGTAGATGGCGTCCTTCTCCTTCATCACGTCGTAAAGATGCTGATTGCCCATGATAACGGTATCCATGACGGTGTAATCGTCGTAGGCGTTCTGGTTCTGCTTCAGAACGGACACCCGCTTGTCGGGGTCGATGGCGATGTTGCCGGTGGTGGACTCCAGCTCACCGGTCAGAAGCCGCAGGAAGGTGGACTTGCCGGCGCCGTTGGCGCCGATGATGCCATAGCAGTTGCCGGGAAGAAACTGCAGGTCAACGTGCTGGAACAGCCACTGACCGCCGAATTGCATACCAAGATTGCTGACAGTAATCATTTTTTACTCCTTATTCTCAAACCAATAGTCATTCTCGCGCCGCAGGCGCATAATCATACAGTTTAATGATACCACAAATTTCTAAATAATCAATGGGTTACGGGGAAAATTTTGAAATCTGCCGTGGCGTAACTTTACAAATCGACGTAAATAGGGTATGATACGATTGAAGACAAAACCGGGAGAGGAGATATACGGTATGGATCGGCTGATCGCTTTTGTCACGAATCCCTATTTGTTAACGGGACTTTCCTCCTGGGCTTACGCTCAGATCATAAAAACCATCATTTTTCTGATCATTCATAAAAAATTGGATCTGAGCCGGATGTTCGGCGACGGTGGAATGCCCAGCGGTCATTCCGCGACAGTGGTCTCCCTGGCTACGCTGATCGGCTTGACCCAAGGCTTTGGAACGGTGACATTTGCCCTTTCCATGATCTTTGCCATTGTGGTCTGCCATGATGCCACCGGCGTCCGCCGTGAAACAGAGAAGCAGGCCTTTATCATTGACGAGCTGGTGAAGGCATTTGAAGAGCTGAGAGATGAAAAGTTGCCGGAAGTAAAGCTGAAGAAGTTCGTGGGCCATTCTCCCTTCCAGGTGGCCGCCGGCGTAGGCCTTGGAATCGCCAATGCCTTTTTGATGTATTTTCTGATGTTCTGACCCAGGAAAGGAGACCCCTGATGAACCGAATCTTACTGATGGTGCTGCGGAACCTGCCCATCGTACCCGGCGCGTGGCTGAAGCTGTGCCGTTATGCCAAGCATACCGATGAATATCCGGAAAAGGAAAAGTGGGACCATATCCGTTACATCCTGACCCGCGCGGTCCGCTCCGGCAATATCGACCTGCAGGTCACCGGCACGGAGAATATCCCCACAGACCGCAGCTTTCTGCTGTACGCCAATCACCAGGGCATGTTCGATGTGCTGGCCATCGCCGCCACCTGCGAGCCGCCCCTGGGAACAGTGCTGAAGAAGGAACTGAAGGATGTTCCTTTCCTGAAGCAGATCGTGGCCTGCACCAAATCCTTTGCCATGGACCGGGAGGATGTGCGCCAGTCTTTGACGGTGATTCAGGGCGTGATCAAGGAGGTCAATTCCGGCCGAAATTACCTGATCTTCCCGGAGGGAACCCGCAGCAAAAGCTCCAATGACCTTTTGGAATTCCATAACGGCAGCTTCCGCTGCGCCCTGAAGACCAAATGCGCCGTGGTGCCGGTGGCGCTGGTGGATTGCTA
>JAZSEN010000132.1:0-8510 GCA_045531675.1 Faecousia sp. | reverse complement strand
ATCCGACTTCATACTGGGCAAGGACCTCGTTCATCCAGTTGATCTCGTCCTCATAGATGTTCCAGCTCATGTAGACAATGATGAAATCCTGTCCGTTCTGGCTGATCAGATCGTAGTGACCGTAGTTATTCTCATAGGAGCCGCCGAAGGTGGGCTGATCCTTCACCCGATCCTCGCCGAAATACCGGTAGTAGGCATTCCGGTCGTCCAGAGTGCAGGCTACGTCGTGGTTGCCTGCCAGAACGCCGTAGGGCATATCCGCGTCGTCGAAGAGCTTCAAAGCCTCGTCGGCGTGTTCCCACATATAGATGGCATCAGGATCATCAACCAAGTCGCCGGTATGCATCACATAGCTGATTTTCCACGTTTCCCGATTATCGAGAATCCACTGCATCATCTTCATATGGTGGTTCTTATGATAATTGGTACGCTGGACATAAGCCTGGGTATCGGTAATCCACGCAAAGGAGAAATCATAATCCTCAGGTCTGGAATTGCCGTCCCAACCGGAGTTAGTCCCCTTGATACCGTCGTTGATGGTATCGGTATCAGGCAGAGAGGAACCGGAGGTACATTGGACGATTACCTGTGCCTTCCCGTTTTCCACGTGGTTTTCAGCCACGAAGGAGACATTGGTGATGAAGCCGTTGGCGTCCGCCTTACCGATGGGCTCCCAGCGGCCGTTGGTCACGTTGCGCACAAACATATTGCAGGCGTAGGTGGAATCGCTGCCGGAGGCTGTGCCGTTCCAGCTGACCACAATCTCATCATCGGCGGCAGGGTTGCCCACGTTGATGGTGTAGCTCAGATATGGCACCAGACCGGAAACGGTCTCGCTCTGAATCTGCGCGGCATCAATCTTCTCTGCCTTATAGAAGGTCACATTGGTGGCAGAGCCGGATTGGGCCGTCAGGTATAGGTTTGCGGAGGTGCCGGTCACATCCTTGGAGCCGGCATCGGTCAGAGTCATAGATACGTCTTCCACATTGAAAGTAATCTTCTTTGTGGTAGAGTTTCCGGCAACGTCCGTGACGGTGGCCTGCAGGGTGTGGCTCCCCTGCCCCAGCTTGTAAGCGGTGGTGGTATAGGGAGTATCAATCTCCTCGCCATCCAGCAGGACGTGGAGGGACTGCATGCCGTAGGCCTCGGTGATCTTGGGACTGATGGAAATATCGCCCACCAGGCTGGCACCGTTGGCAATGCCCAAATCCACAGTGGGAGCGGTGTTGTCAACGATGAAGGTAACTGTCTGGGTGTCGGTACCGTTGGTCACCTTCAGGGTGTGCTCGCCATCAGAAAGCTTGGTGGTATCCAGGGAGAGACCCACCGCATTGGCCTCGCCGGCCGGAATGGTGAAGCTGACGTTCATATACGGACACATCTTCGAGGAATCGCCAATCCAGTGAACGGCACTCAGAGCGGTGCTGAGATTGGTCTTTGCGCTGGTATCTACGCCGTTATAGCTGGAGGGGCCGATGGAGCTGGGCAGATAATAATTGCCGTTGGGCAGCTTCAGCTGCAAATCTGTGACAGAATAATCATCCCGTCCGCCGGAGGGCAGCAGGTAGTCCTCAGAGGCAATGCCATCGGTACCAGCCCAGAACCGCAGTGTGACCGTATACTTCTTGGTGCTGGAATTATAGGAGAAATAGCTGTTGTCAATATGGACCAGCTGATCATCCGGCACCGAGAACAGGAAATCGCCGATGTGGGCAATGGTCTCATTTTTGGTAGTGGTAATCTGGCTCTTACAGGAGCCACCAATACCATCCGTCTGGAAGGAGAAGTAGGCGCCATCCTCCATCATCTGGGTGGTGGAATACTGGGTGCCGTCGATGTAAATTATAGTGGAGCTGTTGGAACTGCCGTCATTGGCTGTGATAGAAACAGTCCCACGCACTTCCTCGCCCTGAGAGATGTTGGTGCGGATACCATCCACCTCGTTGAGCTTGCGGATGGGAACCTTATAGATTCCAAGCACAGTATCACGCAGCTTGTTGCTGTTAATGACATAGAATTCCACATATTCGTGGTCAAACAAATAGTATGCGGGGATTATTACTTCGAACAGGTTGGGCACGCGGATGCCGCCCTCGGGAATCTTGGTCCAGCTTCCTGTGCCATCCAGACGGTAGTAGCAATCTGTGGCTGTTCGGGAAGTCCGACCATTAAAATCATAGAAGAAGTTCACACGCAGAGGGTCGCCCTGCATAATGTACTCAGGTACAGAATAACCGTCTGCCAGATGCATGGTAACAGCATCGCCGTAGTCCACAACATAGCTCATCTGAGCGGAATCAATCGTGCCCATGGTGGACGCCGTGTTCGCGCTGTGAATCAGCATCTCAGGTCCTTCGGGGTTGATTTTCAGATGGACGGATTTGTTATCGGACAAGTCCGTGGTGCCGTTATAGGAGTAGGTAGAAACCAGCTGACCCAGACCGTCACCATCAGCTTTGAACAGCTCGATACAGCGACTGGTATTGGTCAGGGAGTTCTGGTTGGTAAAAATATAGACAGGCGTGCTGGAGCTGAGACCATAGGCGCTACGGAACTGGGACAATGTGGGGAAGCTGGTCCAATTGGTATCCAGAGCACGACGGAAGCACCACAGCACCGCAGTACCACCTGCGGGGACAGTACAGCCGGTGGAGCTGCCCACATAGCCGTTGGAACTGGTGCCGTAGTTGTACAAAGGCAGAATACGACGGTAGCCCTCTTTGACGGTATAGACCAGCTTATAATCTTTGTTCAGGTCGATGGCGGCATCGGTATTGTTGTAGACCTCAACACACTCCATCAAATCCGCATCCGAACCGTAAGTGCCGCTGCGGTTGATATCGTTGGCGCGGATTTCCGTAACATAAACGCCCTTACCGTTATTGAAGCCCTCTATGGGTTTGGCTGTATACAGATAGCGAACCTGAGGCGCATAGACATAACCGGCACTGGGCAGGGTCATACTACGGTAAATCTCCAGCTCACTGCCCATCATAGGCAACTGCAGCTCTACAGAGTAGCCGTCCTTCAGGTTCACATTGTTCTCCGTCGTGAAGGAACACATGGTCTTGCCGGTCTGCTTATTCTTAATAAAATGCGTCAGGTTGCTGTCCAAATCACCGCCGCTCACAATCTTCAGAACCAAAGCACTATCGGGGATGTGCATATCCTCACGGAACTCCGCTTCTGTGGGCAGGGGGATATCCAAATCACTGCGGTAATTCCACAAAACCACGGCCTGACCACGGGTCAGTGTGACATCGCTGCTACCACTGGTAGTAGTAATAATCAGCTTCTTGGTACCGCAATAGATTTCATACAAATCGTTCAGCTTGATATCTTCATCGTGGGTACTGACAACCTCGATGAATTCCATCAAATCTATATACTCGGTATCGAAATCGTAAACATGGACAGGGACATAGCCACTTTCGCCGCGAGTATCCGCGGAAAGTCTGCGATCCACATCGTTATTGTAGATTTCGGTAATCCAAACACCTTCACCATTGAAGGATTCTCCGGCAATATCTGCCGTCTTGAATCCGTCCGGCACGCCAGAGGTATTGGGATAGAATACCAGTCCGGGGTCAGGGGTTCCAAAAGCAGGATTGGCAGATGCACTGGGGAACACGGGAATAAATTGCATGATTATCCCGCAAATCAACACAAGCGCAAGAATCCTTTGGATTTTTTCATTTGAAACACACTCCTTTTATGGGTGATTATCCTATGCTATTACAGCATTTTCAACAAAACAGCCCATTCATTTTCTAGTATTATACATCGTTTCAAACAAGCTGTCAATTCATATCGTTCTGCCAAAATAACAAAGGGGTCAGGCGATAAGCCTAACCCCTTTGTTCATCAATTTATAATTGTTCAAAAATTACACCAAGACTATCGTGAAAAATCAGGTCTGCGCGACTGTCATAAGGAGTGGCATCACGATTGATAAGCACCAGGCGGTCACCGCTGTAATAGTTAATCAGACCGGCGGCAGGATACACCGTCAGACTGGTACCGGCCACAATGAACAGGTCGGCATCCATAATGGCGTTGATGCTCTCCTCAATGGTCCGTTGGCTCAGTCCTTCCTCGTACAGCACCACATCCGGTCGAACAATGCCGCCACAATCACAGTATGGTACTCCCCCAGCACTCTTGATAAAAGTTGCGGCATAGGTTTTACGGCATCTCATACAGTAATTGCGATGGATAGAACCGTGGAGCTCGTAGACACGATTCGATCCGGCTTTCTGGTGCAGACCGTCTATGTTCTGAGTCACAACAGCAGACAGTTTTCCTTCCGCCTCCCACCGTGCAAGAACACGATGGGTAATGTTAGGCTCATAGCCCAAAGGCATCATCTTTTCACGGTAAAAACGGAAGAAATACTCCGGATTCTCCTCAAAAAAGCTATGACTGATGATTCGTTCCGGCGGATACTCGAATTCCTGATGATACAGCCCGTCTGTGCTGCGGAAGTCCGGAATGCCCGATTCTGTACTGACCCCGGCACCACCGAAGAATACGATCCGCTCACTCTCCGCTACCCATTGCTTCAACGTTTGCAGCATCTTCTTCCTCCATTTCCTTCAGCAGCTTTCTGTCCTGCTTTGAGGACAAATCCAACTTTTCATACATATCCGGACGACGCTGGCGTGTGCGGCGCAGCGCCTGCTTTCTGCGCCACTGGCGGACCTTTTCATGGTTGCCGGAGGTCAGAATCTCTGGAATCGCCCGATTATGCCACACCGCAGGGCGGGTATACTGGGGATACTCCAAAAGACCATTAAAGTGGCTTTCATCCTCAAAGCACTCCGGGTCTGCCAAAACACCGGGCACCATGCGGCACACCGCGTCCGTCACCGCCATGGCAGCGATTTCTCCGCCGGTCAGGACAAAATCCCCCAGACTGATTTCCTCGTCCACACATTCATCGATAAATCGCTGGTCAATACCCTCGTAATGTCCGCAGACCAGAATCAGATTGTCCAGCTTACTCAGGCGGATGGCATCTGCCTGCTTGAAGGTATGTCCGCAGGGGGACAGGTATATGGTATGGACCGGTCCGCCGGCTTCGTCGCAGACCGCTTCCCAGCAGCGGTACAACGGATCCGCCGTCATTACAGCGCCCCGTCCGCCGCCGTAGGGGTAGTCGTCGACCTGATTCTGCTTGTTAGCAGTGTAGTCCCGAATCTGATGGGTATCAATGTGGATGTATCCGCGCTCCTGCGCTCTGCCCAAAATGCTCTCGGACAGCACATCTCCCAATGTTTCGGGAAACAGGGTCAGGATGTCAATTCTCATCGGTACGCATCCCCTCAATCAGCTGCACATCCATCCGGTTTCCTTCCACATCGGTGGATAGAATGAACTGCTTCACCGCAGGAATCATATATTCATGCTCGCCCTTGATTACATAAACGCTGTTACCGGGGTAATCCAGTACGTCCTTGATTTTGCCGATGGCTTTTCCGTCGCAGTAGACCTCCACGCCAATCAGCTCCGCAGCAAAAATCACCTCGTCATCGATGTCCTCGCGATACAGCTCGATGGTCTTGCCACGCATAAGCTGGGCCGCCTCCATGGTATCGATGCCACCTAGCTTGACCAGATTGCAGGTTTTCTGGATGCGACAGCTCTCGATGATGTATTCCTTTCCGCTGATACGGCAACGTTCAAAATCACAAAGGTCCTCCGGCGAATCCAGCCAAGGCAGTACCTTGATCTCTCCCCTCACCCCATGGGTGGTGACGATTTCACCGGCTTCAATAAACTGGAGCTTCATAACTTTCCCTCCTGTATGTGATGTAAATGATTGTTTAGCGAAGTAAATTTGCACTGCACTAATCTTGGCTCCCTCTCTGAGGGAGCCAAGATTAGTGCAAGCTTACACCGCTAAACGACAATTTACCGTAATAATGTCCATAAAACGAAAGATGCGTGACGCCGCAGCGTCACGCATAAGCCGTTAATCCACGATTTCGACCGTGACTTTTTCGCCGGTGCGCTGGGCAACGGTTTTCACGATGGTACGGATTTCTTTGGCAATCCGACCCTGACGGCCGATGACCTTGCCCATATCGCCCTCAGCGACACGAAGCTCAAGGATCTTGCCATCCTCGTCATCAATCTCCGTGACGCTGACAGCATCGGGGTTATCGACCAGGTTCTTTGCCATATACAGCAAAAGTTCTTTCATTTCGATAACTCCTTTAAGGGGCTTACAGCACGCCAGCCTTCTTCAGCAGACAACGAACGGTATCAGTGGGCTGAGCGCCGTTCTTGATCCAGGTCTGAGCCTTCTCAACATCCACATTGATGGCAGCGGGCTCGGTCAGGGGATTGTAAGTGCCAATCTCCTCGATGCAGCGGCCGTCACGGGGAGAACGGGAGTCAGCTACAACGATGCGGTAGAAAGGAGCCTTCTTTGCACCCATTCTTCTCAGTCTGATCTTAACCATGAGAGTTCACCTCCATAATATTTTCTTTTCTATATCGCAAAGCAATTTGCTTTCAGCGAACGTTTTACATTCCGGGGAAGCCGCCCATGCCGCCGAAGCCGCCAAGGCCCTTCATCCGTTTCATTTTCTTTCCGGCACCCGGACCGGAGAACTGGCGAACCAGCTTCTGCATCTGCTCAAAGGACTTCATCAGCTTGTTCACGTCCTCCACTTTGACGCCGGCACCTGCCGCGATGCGCTTCTTACGGCTGGCTCCGATAATGGCGGGATTCTCCCGCTCCTTCGGGGTCATGGACAGGATGATGGCCTCGGTGCGCACCATGGCTTTCTCATCCACTTTAACACCCTTCAGGTTAGCACCGCCGGGCATCTGTGCCAGAATCTGTTCCATAGAGCCCATGGATTTTAACTGGACCAGCTGGTCATAGTAATCCTGTAAAGTAAAGCGGTTGGTGCGAAGCTTCTCCTCCAGCTCAGCCGCCTTCTTAGCATCGTAGGCTTTTTCCGCCTTCTCAATCAGGCTCAGTACATCTCCCATGCCGAGAATCCGGCTTGCCATCCGGTCGGGATGGAAGGGCTCGATATCCTCCAGCTTTTCGCCCATACCGGCGAACTTGATGGGCTTGCCGGTGATGGCCCGGACAGACAGCGCAGCACCGCCTCTGGCATCACCGTCCAGCTTGGACAGCATAACAGAATCGATATCCAGCCACTCATTGAAACTCTGGGCAGCGTTGACGGCGTCCTGACCGGTCATGGCATCCACAACCAGCATGATTTCGTTGGGCTTGACCGTTTCCTTGATATTCTTCAGCTCGTCCATCAGCGCTTCATCGATGTGCAAACGGCCAGCTGTATCCAGAAATACCATATCATGTCCGTGCTGACGGGCGTAGAGGATTGCTTCCTTCGCTGTCTGGACAGGATTCTGTGTACCACGGTCGAACACAGGGATTCCCAGCTTCTCACCACAGACCTTCAGCTGGGTAATGGCCGCGGGACGGTAGATATCACAGGCCACCAGCAGAGGATTCTTACCCTGGCGCTTCATCAAGCCTGCCAGCTTGGAACCGTTGGTGGTTTTACCCGCGCCCTGCAGACCCACCAGCATGACTACCGTGGGACCATTGGGATTTATTGAAATATGTTTGGTATCGGAGCCCATCAGCTTGGTCAGCTCTTCATCGACGATCTTAACAATCATCTGAGCCGGTGTCAGGGATTCCAATACATCGGTGCCAATACACCGCTCGGTGACGGACTTGGTGAAGTCCTTCACAACCTTATAGCTTACATCCGCTTCCAGCAGCGCCATACGAATCTCACGCATGGCCTCCTTTACATCGGACTCCTTCAGGCGTCCTTTGCCACGGAGCTTCTTAAAGGCAGCGGAGATTTTTTCGGTTAAACCTTCAAATGCCATAGTTTACTCCTCAAGTGTCCTGGTGGCGGTTACGATTTTTTCTGCCTGAGAGCGGACAATCTCGTCCGGACTATTCAAAAGTGCATCGGCGGCTTCCAGAATGGTCCGCACTGCACGACGGGTCTGGAGACTCCGGCGGACACAGCCGGTCTTTTCCTCCATATTGCGCAGAATCGCTTCCGCACGGCTTAGATTATCGTAAACGCCCTGACGGCTGACCTTCAGTTCCTGCGCAATTTCTGCGAGAGAAAGGTCCTGATCATGGTACAATTCGAAGCACATTCTCTGGCGTTCCGTGAGAAGATCGCCATAATAATCATAAAGCAAGGTCATCTCTAACGCGTCCATGTGTGCCTCCTTGTCAAGGTGTCTGGCTTGACACCTGAGACATGATACAACATCGCAAGAAGTTTGTCAAGTATTTTTACTTGTCAATGTGGTAAATTTTCCATAATAGTCAGGACCACCGGCGTAGCCGGTGGCTTGCACTGGCCCTATAAGGGCCTATTACTCGCCTACGCCTTAAGGCGTTCGATTGATTCGCCAACCGCTCATAATTTACTGGCTGCCCCCTCCCGGGGGCAGCTTAATTATTTGCCTTTGCCTACCGGCTCCCCCGT
>JAZSEN010000042.1:0-7420 GCA_045531675.1 Faecousia sp. | reverse complement strand
ACAGTACTCAAACGCCTGGCTGAATTCCACGACATTTGTGGTATCAATGCAGGACACATCTACACTCTTCAAAGATCCGCAATTGTTAAACAGAGCATCGATGGTTTTCAGCTTGGGGGTATTCCAGCCGGTGAAGTTCACGCTCTTCAGCTTGTAGCAGTCCGCGAACATATGGCCAATGTCTTCCAAATTATCCGTTTTCCAAGTGCTCATATCCATCTCGGTAATCTGACCGCAGCCGTAGAACATGCACTGGAAGGTTTTTGCGCTGCTGGTATCCCACTTGGAAATATCCAGATTATTAATCTTCATATCGCCCTTGTTTCCGGTGCCTTTGAACAGGAAACTAAAATCGGTAACCTTACTCACATCCCAGTCCGCAACATCCAGATATTCCAATTCAATGCACATATTGAACATCCCGGTCATATTCGTGACGTTGCCGGTGTCCCAGTTACTTACATCCAGTGCAGTCAGCTTCTTGCAGTTGCGGAAGGTGGCCTGCATGGTGGTGACGTTACCGGTGTCCCAATTGCTTACATCCAATGTGGTCAGGTTGGTATCCAGAAAGGTGCCCAGCAGGGATTCCACGTTGCCGGTATCCCACTTGGAAACATCCAGTTTCTTCAGCTTGGAGCACTCCCGGAAGGTATTGCGCAGGGAGGTGACATTACTGGTATCCCAATGGCTCACATCCAACTCCTCCAGGTTACTGCAACCGTAGAAAGCGATACCCATATCCTTAGCCCGGCTCACGTTCAAGTTGCCGGTGTCCACGGTCTTCAGGGCCGTCATCTCCCGGAACAGGCTGTTGCTGTTCTCAGGCAGGTAGATATCATCGTTGGCAAGGAAGTAGATGTCATAGTTGGAGTCGTTGGGAACATAGTAGGCATACACAGGGACATCCTGCTCAACGTCTACCAGAGTTCCGGTATACTGATCAGTGATGGCGGTGTAAGACGCATTATCGCCGAAAATAACATTGGAAACCTTAGTTGTAATCTGGTTGGACTGGTCGCCCTCATAGTAGTGCAGAGCCCTTCTCAGGTCGATACCACGAATGGGATCATCATGCTCAAAGGGGATGTTGGTGGAGGTGATCTCGCCGAAGCCCTCGTTCAGGGCGGTGTCGGGGTCAGTGAAGCCGTCCGCTTGGATACCCTGAGACTTGACCAGCACCTGATAGGTATCGCCAAAGGCGGCCACATCGTCGTTGGTGGCAGTCTTGTCCAGTGCAATCTGGCTCAGGGAGATCTCGGTCAGAGCGCCGGGGGTCAGCACCTTGTTGTATGTAGCAACGGCCACAAAATAGGTGCCCTCACCGATGGTCATGGGTGCCTCCACCCACTCCCAAGTGAAGTCGGTGGTGTTCAGGTTCAGATGCATCTTGGCATTGAACTCGTCCAGAGTTGTGTAGTTGCCTGCCTCGAAAGCAAACACGGTGCGGACATAGGCGTCAAAATCGCCCTTGTTCTTCACAAAGACCATCTTGTCCTGCTCGTTGTTAATCTTGGAGGGATCCCAAATCTCGGAGGTATAGCCATCCTTGCCAATCTGATCCCAATCAACGTAAGAGGCGCCGGGGGTGTAGTCGAAGCCGTCCTCGGTGACAGCGGGATACAGGGGTTTGTTATTGTGGAATTCCTGAACGGTGGCGTCCTCGTCCTTTGTCTCCACATCAATGCGTTCGTACTCCAGCTGGTCGATTTTCACCTTACCAACATTCATCACGTTGACATCTTCGTCGGTGTCCGTCAGGTAGGCAAGGGTACCGCCCACAGCCAGCGCCGCGGTCATGGAAAGAACCAGCAGCCATGCCAATGCTTTTTTCATAGTATTCTTCCTTTCCGTATTATTCTTCCCGTTTTCTAAGATGTGTACAGCCGCTGTTTATACGAAAAATCACAAATCAAAGCTTTGTACACCTCCACTACATAAATATATCACACGTTCCCAACAAAAGCAACAAAAATATGTTGCATTGTCAATTTGTTTTCTGTACAACGGCACTAACAAAAACTATGTAGGGACACCCGTCCCCAGGTGTCCGCAGTATATCGAAACGTTCATTTTTGTAAGATAAACAATCATTTATCAGCTCAAACAGCGAAATTGTCCTGACTCCCTCTCTAAGGGAGTCAGGATTAGCGTAATACTGCAATAATTCTTTACTGCTTTCGGTCTTCCAGATGGCCGGAACGGATGATTGGCGGCTTGGGGTCAACAATCTCCCAACTCAACGGCTTTTCTTCCTTCTTCATTTGCTCCCCTCCCACATACAGGGTTTGCAAATTTTCGCCCTTTATCCCCTTGACTTTTTGCTTTCCTTGCTGTATAATATCCTTACATATGAACACTTGCTCATTTGTTGTAATGGGGGTTTTATTGATGAAACAGGTCTACATCATTCACAATCTGGACTGCGCCCACTGCGCCGCCCGTATGGAAGAACGGATTCGGCAACTGCCCGGAGTCCAATCCGCGTCCATTACTTTCGCCACCCGTCAACTTCGGCTGGAAGCCGCAAATCCGGAGGCTCTACTCCCCCGAATTCAGAGTATCGTCCGCTCCATCGAGCCGGAGGCTCGGGTAACAGAGCACCATCATCACGAGCACAAACACAACGACGGACCGGCAATCCTCATCGGAGCGGTGCTGTTTGCCGCAGGACTGTTACTGCCATTTCCTTTTTCCATTGGGGCATTTTTGCTGGCATATCTGGTACTGGGATTTCAGGTGCTGAAAACTGCCCTGCTGAATCTGTTCAAAGGTCAGCTGCTGGATGAAAACTTCCTCATGAGTATCGCCACCATCGGCGCTTTCTGCATTGGAGAATTCCCCGAGGCAGTGGGCGTGATGCTGTTTTATCGGGTGGGTGAATGGTTCGAGCATCGGGCGGTGGAACGCAGCCGCAGTCAAATCATGTCCGCCATCGATTTTCGACCGGAAACGGTCCTTCTGGCTGACGGCCGGACCATTCCGGCACAGGATGCCTCAGTCGGCGACCTGCTGCTGATTCGCCCCGGCGACCGCATCGGTCTGGATGGCACCGTTGTCAGCGGTGAAAGCCGCATCGATACCTCCCCCATCACCGGCGAGCCTGTACCCAAACGGGTCACGGCAGGCAGCGCTGTCACCTCCGGCTGCGTCAACGGCGAGGGCCAGCTGACGGTCCGCGTGGAAAAGCCCCTGTCCGAATCCATGGTCACACGGATTCTGGAGGTTGTGGAGGAAGCCGCCGCCGGTAAGCCAAAAATGGATCGGTTCATCACCCGTTTTGCCAAAATCTACACCCCGGTTGTGGTTCTGGCGGCTGTGGCAACGGCAGTCATTCCCTCCCTGTTCAGCGGTAACTGGAGCTATTGGGTCTATACTGCCCTGTCCTTCCTCGTCATGAGCTGTCCCTGTGCTTTGGTGCTGAGCGTACCCCTGACCTTTTTCTCCGGCATCGGCACCGGCAGCCGGAAAGGTATCCTGTTCAAGGGCGGCGCATCTATCGAAACCATGGCGCAAATCAAGGCGTTGGTGCTGGACAAAACCGGCACCATTACCAAGGGAGATTTCTCTGTGCAGAAGGTGGTTGGCAGCGAGGATTTGCTGGCGCTGTGTGCCGCCTGTGAGCAGAACTCCACCCATCCCGTAGCCAAAAGCATCGTCTCCGCGGCGAAGGGTCTGCCCTTGCAATCTCCCGATACACTGGCGGAAATCGCCGGTCATGGCATCCGTGCCACCATGAATGGTGACGAAATCCTTTGCGGCAACGAAAAACTGATGAAAAAATACGACGTTGACCTGTCCGGCCACCACCCCGAAGGCGCAGGCACCATGGTCATCGTCGCAAAAAACCGGAATTATCTGGGCTATATTCTCATTTCCGACACCCTGAAGGAGGATGCCGCCAACGCGATACGCCGTGTCCAATCCACAGGCATCCACACCGCCATGCTCACCGGCGATGGTGCGGAATCTGCCCAGTCCGTTGCGGAACAGGCAGGGATTCCGGAGGTCCACGCCCAACTGCTGCCCCGTCAAAAGCTGGAGTGGCTGCAACAAATCCGGCAGGAAAAGGGCGCAGTCATGTTCGTGGGTGACGGCATCAACGACGCGCCGGTGCTGTCCGGCGCTGACGTAGGCGCCGCCATGGGCAGCGGAGCCGATGCCGCCATCGAGGCGGCAGATGTGGTATTTCTGACCAGTCAGGTCAGTGCCATTCCCGAAGCTATCACCATCGCCCGCCAGACCCGCAGCATTGCCATCCAGAACGTGGTTTTTGCCCTGAGTGTCAAGGCGTTGGTGATGGCGCTGGGGCTGCTGGGACATGCCTCCATGTGGGCGGCGGTGTTCGCCGACTCCGGCGTTGCCATGCTCTGCGTCCTCAACTCCATCCGCATGCTGTACCGCAAACGTTCAAGCTGATAAATTATCGTTTACGATTTTCAGTCCTCTACGCCCTGTCGGTCCAGAAGGTCGATGACAGCCTGCCCTCTGGCGGTCAGAGCCATACTCCCCTGCAGCGGATACGGACCGGGGGTTGCATTTTTCAAAGGCTTGTCGTAGTCTAAAGTAATCAGCCGCTTCTTTTCCAAACATTGCAGAATCAGACTGTACTCCTCCAGAGTACGGTCTTTTTCTTCCAGATAAATGGGAGTCACATCATCCATCTTCCGGTACACCGGTAAAAAAGGAATCTGTGCCAGCATCTCCAGCATACGGATTTCTCCCTCCGTCAGGGTCAGATTTCCGGCACAGCCGGAGCAGGACGCGCAATCGTGCATAAAAAAACCTCCACTTTTTTCTTGATGGTAGCAGTCCCAGCAGAAAATGTCAATCCATCAGGGATTTTACACAAGGCAATTCTAGTGAAATTTAACAATTTGTACAATTGAATTTCATTCCTTTTCGTTATATAATACCATTAACCCTCGCATTCTATTCCGGGAAATGATTTGTGACGGCGTAACCACCGTCAAACAATAATCTATCCGTGAAACTACACATCAAGGAGGATATCAATGCGTACAATTGTCAATATCAACCGCAAATGGGCCTTTACCAAGCAGGTCAGTGAAATCCCTGCTGTGCTTCCCACCCTGTGGGACTGGGTGAATCTGCCCCACTCCTGGAACGCCATTGACGGACAGGATGGTGGCAACGACTACCACCGCGGCACCTGCTACTATGCTAAGGATATTCTGAAGATGGATCTGCCCGTTTCCGACCGCTACTATCTGGAAATTAACGGTGCCAACTCTTCTGCTACTGTTTATCTCAATGGTACTGAGCTTGCCAGTCACGATGGCGGCTACTCTACATGGCGCGTAGACATCACCGACAGTCTCAAGGACGAGAATCTGCTGGTCATCGCTGTGGACAATGCCCCCAACGACCGGGTATATCCTCAGGTCGCGGACTTCACCTTCTACGGCGGTCTTTATCGGGATGTGAACATCATTTGCGTCAATGAATCCCACTTTGATTTGAGCTACTACGGCGGTCCCGGCATCAAGGTCACACCTGTAATGGATGGCAAGAATGCCAACGTGGAGCTGGAGCTGTTCGTCACCAACAAAAAGGACGGACAGTACATCCAGTACACCGTCTATGATGCCGCTGATAACGAGATTATTAACGCTGTCAGCGACGAGCTGAAAGCAGAATTTGTCATCGAGAACGCCCACCTGTGGCACGGACGCAAGGACCCCTATCTGTATACCGTTGCCGCCCATCTGGTAGAGGGTGATCAGATTCTGGACTCGGTTTCTGCCCGTTTCGGATGCCGCTCCTATGAGATTGATCCCGAACGGGGCTTCATCCTCAACGGCGAGGAGTATCCTCTGCGTGGTGTCAGCCGCCATCAGGACCGCTGGGGCATCGGCAACGCCCTGCTCCCCGAGCATCACATTGAGGATATGGACCTGATTTGCGAAGTCGGTGCGACCACCATCCGTCTGGCCCACTATCAGCACGACCAGTTCTTCTACGACCTCTGCGACGAGCGTGGCATGGTAATCTGGGCGGAGATTCCCTACATCTCCCAGCATATGCCCACCGGTCGGGAAAACACCATCTCCCAGATGAAGGAGTTGATTGTTCAAAACTACAATCACCCCTCCATCGTAGTCTGGGGTCTGAGCAACGAAATCTCCATGAAGGGCGCAGCAGATAAGGATCTGCTGGAAAATCACCACATTCTCAACGACCTGTGCCACGACTGGGACAAGACCCGTCCCACCACCATGGCGGTGGTGTCCCCCTGCGGCATGGACGAAGATTATGTCCACATTCCCGATACCGTTTCCTACAACCACTACTTTGGCTGGTACGGTGGCGACACCTCCATGAACGGTCCCTGGTTTGACAAATTTCACAAGAAGTATCCCAAGACCCCCATTGGCTGCTCCGAGTACGGCTGTGAGGCGCTGGACTGGCACACCTCCGATCCCCGTCAGGGCGACTACACCGAGGAATATCACGCCTACTACCATGAGGAGCTAATCAAACAGCTGTTCACACGGAAATATATGTGGGCCACTCATGTGTGGAACATGTTCGACTTCGGTGCCGATGCCCGTAACGAGGGTGGCGAAAATGGTCAGAACCATAAGGGTCTGGTGACCTTCGACCGGAAATACAAGAAGGATTCCTTCTATGCCTACAAGGCATGGCTCAGCGACGACCCCTTCGTCCATCTGTGCGGAAAGCGCTATATCGACCGTGTGGAGGACGTGACCAAGGTAACCGTCTACTCCAACCAGCCTGCTGTGGAATTGTTTGCCAACGGTGTTTCTCTGGGCGTGAAAGAGGCGGCAGACCACTTCTTCTACTTTGATGTGCCCAACGCCGGCACCACCCGGCTGATTGCGGTTGCCGGTGAATGGAAGGATGAGAGTGTCATCCGCAAGGTGGACACCTTTAACGAGGACTACCGGCTCCGTGAAAAGAGTGCCATTCTCAACTGGTTCGACATCACGGAAGTGGAGGGACACTTGAGCCTGAACTCCACCTTCAAGGAAATCATGGCAACCATGAAGGGCAAAATGCTGGTCATGGGCCTGTTCGCCAAGATGATGTCCAAGAAGGAGGGCGGCAGCGGTCCCGCCGGTTTTGATATCAGCGCCATGGGCGGCATGATGGATATGCTGGGCGGCTTCACCTTTATCCGTCTGGCAGGCATGATGGGTTCTATGAACATCAACTTCACCAAGGAAGAACTGCTGGATATCAACGCAAAACTGAACCAAATCAAAAAGAAATAAGTCAGGACCACCGGCGTAGCCGCTGGCTTGCACTGGCCCTATAAGGGCCTATTACTCGCCTACGCCTTAAGGCGTTCGATTGATTCGCCAACCGCTCATAATTTACTGGCTGCCCCCTCCCGGGGGCAGCTTAATTATTTGCCTTTGCCTACCGGCTCCCCCGT
>JAZSEN010000112.1:0-9310 GCA_045531675.1 Faecousia sp. | reverse complement strand
CTCTACCCCAACTATTGACATAGAACCTCAAAGGAAAAGGCTCGCCGGGAGAGCGAGCCTTGCGTGTTATTGTTTGGGATGATTCAGACGGGACCAGATGAAAATGATGACCTGCCCTGGAATGCCCAGCAGCAAAATCTGCCAGGCCTGAATATGGAACACCAGCAGCGTCAGCACCACGCTAAACAGCGTTGACCAGGTCAGGGCAGATATGATAAAATAGTTCCGCCGGGTGTTGAACCAAATGGCATTGAACACAAGCCAGACAATCATGGACACCGGCACGGCATACAAGAACACCAGCCAATGGATTTTCACGTTGGAAATGATGACGTCAATCATCACATAGGTCAGCGTGGCAACGAACCAGACCAGCAGCACACTCAGGGTGGTGATGACCCGGTGGTTGTGCCGCTTATCCGGGCGAACCGGCTCCTCCTGAGGCAGCTGAAGTTCCTCCTGCACCAGATAATCCAGCGGCACACGGAACAAATCCGCGATTCCCTTCAGTACCGTAATATCCGGCATGGATTCGGCTCGCTCCCATTTGGAAACGGCCTTGTCGGAATAATTCAGCTTTTCCGCCAGCTCGATTTGGGTCAGACCGGCGTTCTGGCGCAGATGTATGATGTTTTTTGCAATAATTGGCTTCAGATCTTCCACGTTTGATTCCCCTGTAACATATTTTGTGATAGTATATCACAAATCCGCCTTCAAATCAAGAGGAGTGATTTCATGTATCGTTCCGTCAGTCAGCACTACCGGGAGCGGTTCGGGTGCAAAATATACAAGCTTTCCATCGACGCGGGCTTCACCTGCCCCACCCGTGATGGCACACTGGGACATGGCGGCTGCATCTTCTGCTCCGCCAGAGGAAGCGGCGACTTTGCCCCCGACGCCGCCGATGTTCGCAAGCAACTGGAGCTTGCCAAAGAGCGGGTCCGTTTCAAGGTAGGAAACGGCAAATACATCGCCTATTTTCAGGCGTTTACCAACACATATGCCCCGGTGGAGCGGCTGCGCGCCCTGTACACCGCCGCCATGGAGTCGGAGGATATCGTCGGTCTTGCCATCGGCACCCGACCGGACTGTTTGCCGGAGGAGGTGGTGGAGCTTTTGGCGGAGCTGAATCAAATCAAGCCCATCTCCATTGAACTGGGTTTGCAAACCATTCATGAGGACACTGCCCGTTACATCCGCCGGGGCTATCCCACCTCCGTCTATGACGATGGGGTTCGACGTCTGAAAGCCGCCGGTATTGAGGTGGTGACCCACATCATTCTGGGACTGCCCGGCGAAACGCCGGCCATGGCAGTGGAAACCACCCGCCATGCCGTAGCCATAGGTACCGACGGAGTGAAATTCCACCTGCTTCATGTGCTGCGGGGGACAGATTTGGAGGCGGCATATCTGGCAGGACAGTTCCGCTGTCTGGAGCTGCCGGAGTACGCCGATATTCTGAAGCAGTGTCTGGCTGTTCTTCCCGAGCATGTGGTGGTCCACCGGATCACCGGCGATGGTGCCAAAAAGGACCTGGTTGCCCCTCTGTGGTCCGCCGACAAAAAATCGGTTTTATCCTACTTAAATCGCCATTTGAACCACGGGTAATACTGGACATTTGAAAAAGTTTGCTGTATAATTAATTCAGTTTTATCAAATTGGAGGTTCCCTATGAAGCTCAATTACAAACGCACAATTCTGGTTGGCTTCGCGTTCTTCCTGATTAGTATGTTCTGGACGGCGTACGAAGCTATCATCCCCCTGATTCTGACCAACAAATTCGGCATGTCCCAGACCTGGTCCGGCGTGATTATGGCAGCGGACAACATTCTGGCTGTGTTCATGCTGCCGATTTTCGGCGCTCTGTCCGATAAGTGCCGCTCCCGTTACGGCAAGCGGACCCCTTTCATTTTCATCGGCACCATTCTGGCAGCGGTGCTGCTGCTGTCTTTGTCCGTTGCGGACAATATGCAGCTCAAAAACATCTCCGACATTTCCGCCATCGATGATTCGGCGGCTCTGGAGGTCATCTACGATGCCCAGAAGGATGCCACACTGCTGACCCCCGAGGGTGAGAAATTTGTCCTTTCCGAGAAGTTTGATAAGGAGCAGTTCGTTTCCATTCGCTCCATGGTCACCGACTCCGATGGCAAGGAAGAAAAGAACCCCGACTACGTCAACCACGTCACACCGGCCCGTCAGGCCTGTGCCGCGGAACGTACCGCCGCAGCGCCTGCCGCTCTGATTACCTTTATCGCCCTGCTGCTAGGCGTGCTGGTTTCCATGGCAACCTTCCGCTCCCCTGCCGTTGCCCTGATGCCCGATGTCACCGTCAAGCCTCTGCGCAGCAAAGGCAACGCCATCATCAACCTGATGGGTACCGCCGGCGGCATCCTGTCGCTGCTGCTGGGCATCGTGTTCGCCACCTCCGCGGTGAAGAACTCCATGATGAGCTACACCTCCCTGTTCTGCGTGGTATCCGGCATCATGCTGCTCTCTCTGGGCATTTTCATCCTTACCGTTCGGGAACCCCTCTGGGCAAAGCAGATGGCAGAAGACAGCATCCGCTATGGCATCGAGGAAGAGGAACAGTCCAACGAGGAAAAGCGTCAGCTGTCTGCCAGCGAAAAGCGTTCCCTGATTTTCATTCTGGCATCCATTGCGCTGTGGTACTTCGGTTATAACGCCGTTACCTCCAAGTATTCCGTCTATGCCACCAACATTCTGCAGAAGAACTTCAACACCACCATGCTGCTGGCTCAGGGTGCCGCCATCATTGCCTACATTCCCTCCGGCATGGTCGCCTCCAAAATCGGTCGGAAAAAGACCATCATGGCTGGTGTGCTGATGCTGGCCTTCTCCTTTGCGGTTGCGGCTTTCCTGCGTTCCGAAAGTCCCGACTGGCTGATGAACGCCATGTTCGTTCTGGCAGGCGTGGCCTGGGCAACCATCAACGTCAACTCCTTCCCCATGGTGGTCGAAATGTGTTCCGGCGGCGACGTGGGCAAGTACACCGGCTTCTACTATACCGCCTCCATGGCGGCACAGACCGCAACGCCCATGCTTTCCGGTCTGCTGATGGACAAGCTGGGTATGACCGTCCTGTTCCCCTATGCCACCATTTTCGTGGCGCTGGCATTTGTGACCATGGCCTGCGTCAAGCACGGCGATTCCAAGGTGATTGCCAAGACCGGTCTGGAAGCGCTGGACGTAGACTGATATGATGATTGCGATTTGTATTCTCTGCGGTGTTGCGCTGCTGAGTGTGGCGCTGTGGCTGCTGGCGATTCGAGGTCGCTCCGGTCATCCGAAGCTGCACACCCTCCACGGCTGGAGCTACGCCCATCGGGGACTCCACGGCAACGGTGTGCCGGAAAATTCCATGGCAGCTTTCCGGCTGGCGCTGGAGCATGGCTACGGCATCGAGCTGGATATCCACCTGCTGGCAGATGGTGAGCTGGCGGTGATGCACGATTCTCCCCTGAAGCGCACCGCCGGTGCAGAGGGTGTGATTGAGGATTTGACCGCCGGACAGCTGAAGGACTACCAGCTGGAGGGAACGGGGGAAACCATCCCCCTGTTTCGGGATGTGCTGGCGCTGTACGCCGGAAAAGCCCCGCTGGTGGTGGAACTGAAGGTCCATAACAACAACCACGCCGCGCTGACCAAAGCCGCCTGTGATTTGATGGATGGCTATGACGGCCCGTGGTGCATGGAATCCTTTGACCCCCGCTGTCTGCTGTGGCTGAAAAAAAACCGTCCCGATGTGATTCGCGGACAGCTGACAGAGAATTATTTCAAAACACCTCATTTGAAGATTCCCTTCATTCTGAAGTGGATGATGACAAAGAATCTGGCGAACTTCGCCACAAAGCCGGACTTCATCGCCTACCGCTACGCCGACCGTCACGACACGGTCAGCAACCAGCTGTGCATGAAGCGAATGACCGGCGTCAGCTGGACCATCAAGACACAGGAGGAATACGACACCGCCGTGTCAGAAGGATGGATTCCCATTTTCGAGGGTTTTCTCCCTGCCAACTAAACACAAAGGGCATGCCGGATGGCATGCCCTTATGTTTATTCCGCGTTTAGCAGTACCTTAGATTTCCTCGCCGCCCAAGAATACCCGCTTGCTGCTGTAATCCGCACTGCAGACCACAAAATCGGCGTACTTGCCGGTTTCGATGGAGCCGATTTCCTTATCGGCACCGATGGCGCAGGCAGGATTGTAGGTTGCCGCGCGCACCGCGTCCTCCTCCTTCACGCCGAAGGACATGGCATTGCACATACAATCGTAGAGATTGGCTGCAGAGCAGGCAATGGTCCCATCCGCCAGCTTGGCAACGCCGCCGCGGAGCCATGCATCCTGACCGCCCAGTTCAAACTTGCTGCCCTCAGGCAAACCGGCGCAGCGACCGGAGTCGGAAATCAGCACCATACGCTCACCGCCGAACATAGAGAAGGCCAGCCGCACCGCCGCAGGATGGATATGATAGCCGTCGCAGATGATTTCCGCACGGACACCGGCAGTCTCCACCGCGGCAGGAATCACGCCGGGGTTGCGGTGGTTGATGGCAGGCATGGCGTTGTACAGGTGGGTCAGATGGGTCGCACCGGCATCAAAGGCAGCACGGGCGTGTTCGTAACCGGAATCGGTGTGAGCAACGGACACAGTGCAAAGCTTGCTTGCCTGTGCCACGAATTCCGCTGCACCGGGAAGCTCAGGTGCCACGTCCACGATGCGAACCAGACCGCCGCAGTCTTCATACAGCTTCTTGAAACCCTCAAAATCCGGCTCTTTCAGGTAGTCGGCGTTCTGGGCGCCGCGCTTCTTGTAGGAGAAGTAGGGGCCCTCCATCTGAATACCCATCAGGCGGGACAGACCGGCAGGCGCCTCCTCATGGAGCTGCTTTGCGGTGGCAAAGGCCTTCTCCAGCACCTCGTAAGGCAGGGTCATAGAGGCAGGGGCAAAGGAAGTCACGCCGCAATCGGCATAGAACTTCGCCATTTTCTTCAGGCCCTCGTAGTCTCCGTCGGAAAAGTCCGCGCCGGAGTTGCCGTGACTGTGGACCTCCACCAGACCGGGGATGACGGTGGCGCCCTCCAAATCAATGGCATCGGCAGGAACGTTTTCCGGCAGAATCTCACCGAATCGTCCGTCTTTTACCTCAAAGGCACCCATGTGAAACTGAAAATCAGAACCAAAAATTCTGGCATTTTTATAAAACATTGTCAAATCTCCTTTTTAAAAAGGGGCAGCATCCGAAGGTGCTGCCCCATATTTATCAACCAATATCAGGCAGGCTTGCGGCAGCCACAGACTGTCCCACCCGGCGGGTCTTTTCGTCGGGCAGCATGACCTGCACCTTCTCAAACAGTGCGGGGAACTCATCCTTCAGCACCATCTGGCAGTTGGTCAGAATAGTCTCGCCGCCCTTGCCGGACATAACGCGACCCAGCACCATCAGATGGTGGACATCGTAGAACTTGGAATACAGCACCACGGTGTAGGCAAGGTAGATGCCGATGGTCTCGAAGATGGCCTGCGCTCTGGGGTCATCCTGCTCCATCAGCTCCTGAACCGCCTTCAGCTTCTCGGCAGGGGTCAGGTCCGGATCCAGCTCGATGCCAGCCTTGGGTGCCAGCTTGATGACCGCGTCCTGAGAGAAATACTTGCAGCCAACGCCGATGTCCGTAGACCACTCATCCGCCATGGCACCCTCGTTCAGGTCCACAGGGGCGAAGGCCAGCTCGCTGATCCAGCCCAGCACATTCTTGTCCTTGTCCACATAGCCAACGGCCTCGCTGGTACCCATGGCGATGCCCATGATGGAGCCGCAGTCCATGCCCATGGCGCCGGCCAGAGCCGTCACATCGCCATCGTTGGCAACCACCACGGGAACATTGCCGATCTCAGCAGCGGCACGGTCGTAGATGGTCTTGACCTCGTCCCAACGGGAGCGGGGCACCTTGATGAACAGGCTGGAAATCATGGGGGCGTTGCCAATGAACACACCGGCGGAGGAAACGCCGATGCCGTCCACACGAGGCATCTTGGATGCAGCGGTGCGGAAGGAATCCAGAATTCCCTCGAACTGATACTGAGGGTCGGACTGGGTCTTGGGATGCCAGACCACTTCCTCGGAGTAGACGCACTCGCCGTTAATCACCGCGGAAACCTTGCGGTCAGATCCACCGGCATCAAAACCGATGCGGCAGCCGTCCATATGTCCGCCGATGGGACGGGGGGACTCGTTGGGGGCGGGGCAGGCATTCAGGGGCAAATCGATGATTTCCAGTTCCCGCTCGTAGAGCTTCTGGAAGAAATCGTAGTCGAAGAACCGGACACCGTCAGCGGTGTAGGCCTCCTGCAGCTGCTTTGCGATTTCGGAGCAGCCGCAAACGCTGACCTTGAAACCGCCGATGGACCACAGCAGGAACTTGACGTACCGCTCCACATAGCGGTAGTCCGCTTCTGCCATATCAGCAGTGCCGTGGATGAAGGTATGCCGTACAGAAACGTGACCCTTATCCCGCTCCACCGCGATGGCAATGGGCTGCTTGGCGCCCTTCAGGTAGGCATCGGTCCAGACGCCGAAGGGAATAAACTCCGGATCCAGCGCCGGAACGTGCTTCATTTCATAATTTACGCCTAAATATTCCATAAATACTCCTTAACCGCGAACCTGTGCGGCAACCTGCGCCACAATGCGGTTCATATCCTCGAACTTACTCTGCATATCCGCCGCCAGCTTCATCTGGGCTCTTGCACGAACCAGATTATGCTCGGGGTAGGCAATCTTGAAATACAAATCGCCGTCCAGATAATCCTTCATAAAGCGGGTCGCCAGCTCCAGCGTGATGACAAAAGCGCCCACAGGCAGCAGTTCCACTTCTCTGTCAGTCAGTGAAGTGGCAGCCTGCAGGAAGCCCTTGGTGTACACCTCGAACAGATGCAAATCCATGGACATCTTGCTGGTATCCGGCTCATCCTCGGCAGCGGTGGCAGCACCGAAACGGATGGAATCACCGAAATCGTACAGGCTAAGACCGGGCATAACCGTGTCCAAATCCAGCACGCACAGGCTGGTACGGGTGTCCTTATCCAGCAGAACGTTGTTCAGCTTGGTATCATTGTGGGTGACCCGCAGAGGCAGCTCGCCGCTTTCACGAAGCCGCTGAAGAGTGCAGCCCAGCTCCTCCCGCTCCATCAGGAAGGCAACGTCATCCTTCACGCTCTCCAGCCGTCCGCAGGCATCGGCAGCGATGGACTCCTTCAGCTGGCGGTAACGGTCGATGGTGTTGTGGAATTCGGGAATGGTTTCATACAGCGTATGGGCAGGGAACTCGGACAGCATGTGCTGGAACCGGCCGAAGGCCAGGGCGCTCTGGTAGAAGTCCTCCTCGCTCTCGGGGGCATCCAGACAGAAGCCGCCGATAAAGTCGTACATTCTCCAGTATTCGCCTTCCTCATCCAGATAGTAGAACAAGTCGTCATAGGTGGAGATGAAATGCAGTGCCATGCGCTGATCCTCCACCCGATTCCGCAGAAAAGCGGTGACGGAGCCCACGTTGCTCATGACCTTCACGGGGTCCTTGAAAACATATTTATTGATGCGCTGCAGGACATATTCCCTGCCGGTGTCGGTCAGCACCTTCACCGTATAATTGATGTGTCCACTGCCGAAAGGTTCGCAGCTGACAGGCTGGCCGTCAATGCGGAAGGAACAAGCGATTTTGTTGATCTGCACGGTCTTCACCTCTATAATTATTTGTATGCCGGAGCCATTCCGGTCATAAATGCACAGTTATTAATTATGATATCATAAGTATTCTTAAAAAGCAAATAATATTTATTTCAACTCTTAAATACCAGAAAACTCCAGAATAACAGGCTTTCCGTTGTTGTCGACCAGACCGTTGGAAATTTGGATTTCGCCACCAATCAGGTTGGGATAGGTTCCATCGGGCAGGTCGACCCGTGCGGTGGTACCATCCACAAAAAACAATCCCACCAGCTTTCGACCGTCCTTTTCGTGAGTGGCAAGCAGCACATTCTCCGGCAAAGCCTGCACCTGATAATGACTGTCGGCAAACAGGGGATTTTTCTTGATTTCGGCTAGACGGCGCAGGAAGTCGGAATCATCCAATCCTGTATTCCAGCGGACTGTGTCCTTGTCGAACAGGTCGGGGCGGTGGGCATCTCCCGCCTCCTGACCGCCAAAGAGCAGGGTCAGACCCTTCTGGAAGTACATAAAAGCGGTCCAGTTGAGCCGTTTGCGCCGGTCGGGAATGATTTGAGCGGCCCGATCGTTGTCGTGATTTTCAAGGTAGCGCAGCTTCACATAATTGTCAGGGTACAGCCGCTCCTGACCGTTCACAGCATCGGCGTATGCGCTCAGAGAGAGCTTTCCCTCCAGCTGTCCACGGAATACACCCCAGATATCGTAGTCATAAGCCGCATCAAAGACCTCATAAATCTCTGCGTCGGAGTGAGCGATTAGATTCTGGCTGTGAAGATACTCGATGAACCCCGGCTCGATGGACTCACTGAGCCAGAAGCAGTCGGGACGAACCTGCGCCACCTCCTGACGGGCTCTGCGCCAGAATTCGATGGGCAGCAGCGGTGCCACGTCGCAGCGGAAGCCGTCCACGATTTGCGCCCACATTTTCAAGGTGTCAATCTGGTAGCACCACAGATCCTCATGGGTGTAGTCCAAATCCACAATATCCGTCCAGTCGCCCACATGGTTACCGAAGGAGCCATCGGGCTTGTGGTAGAACCATTCCGGATGATTCTCCACCAGCCATGAATCCGGCGAGGTGTGGTTGTAGACCACATCGATGATGCATTTCATGCCAAGAGCGTGGATGTCCTCCACCAGTGCCTTGAAGTCCTCCATGGTGCCGTATTCCGGATTCACCGCCCGATAGTCGGAGATGGCATAGGGACTGCCCAGAGTGCCCTTTCGCGCTTTCACGCCGATGGGGTGGATGGGCATAAGCCAGATGATATCCACACCCAAATCACGGATTCTCCGCAAATCCCCTCTCAAAGCCTGAAAGGTTCCCTCCGGTGTGTGATTGCGGACGTAAACGCTGTACAAAACCTGATTGCGGTAATTCTTAGATGTATTCCAAGCCATAGCAGTCTCCTTTATGATGCGGTAAATTATCGTTTAGCGGTTTAATCCGGATTATATTGTAGGGGAGGGTCTTGACCCTCCCGCAACCTAATGGCTTTTGAGATGTTGCAAACTGTGCTGAAAACGTACCTGTTTGCATAGTATTAACAGCTCAGAAGTTG
>JAZSEN010000092.1:0-24505 GCA_045531675.1 Faecousia sp. | reverse complement strand
CGCCGGCTTTGGGGGTGCGGGTCGCTGATATATTTATCCGTTCGACATTTTTCTCTTTTATTCGATGAGCAAATCCTCTATTCTGTAAGAGGTGGGTGTCCCCTGCGACCGCCTGCCATATCCATCGCCGCTCCGTCTCTCCCACGGAGCGGCGATTCCCGTTTCAGCACACAGGAATCAGAAGAATCCTATCCTCCGCCGGTTCCCCCTCCAGACCGTTTGCACGGCGAATGGCATCCATGGTAGAGCCGTTATCCTTCGCAAGATTCCAGAGTGTGGCATCACCTGCTCTGCGCAGAATCAAAGATGGACGCTGGATATCAGGCTGGATTTTCTGTCCCAGCTCCAGCGATTTAACCATTGGCAAGCCATCCTTCTCCGAGGTTAGCACCTGAGCTGTCAAATCCAGACCCAAGGTGATTCCGTTCCCCATCACCACTTCCGGTCGGGTGCTGCGGAGAGTTTGTGCCATCACCGCGGCATTTTCACCGGCAGGAAGCTCCCAGATTGTACTCCATTGCCCACCGCAACTGCGCAGCTGACCCTCCATATCCTGATACAGCGCCCCCATATTTCCCCAGAATTCCAGTTCCGTCAAGCCACCGGCCCGACGGATACGAGGCTGAGCCGGTCCTGCCCATGTATCCACAATACGGCTGACCTCCGCCGTCACAGGCACTTCACAACGAAGGCTGTTCCTGCATCGGTCCAGCTCAATGGGAAGCTCAAGAGTTTCCAATTGCGGAACTACCTCACGGGAAAGACTGTATCCGTCCTCGACCAACTCCAACAGCATCTGATCCCATACCACATACTGGGCCACCAGCCCGCACTTCAGCCGCAGGCGGTTCTCTGCCGGTTCCGGCTCCAGACCGGACACAGCCATCATCACGCACACAGTTGCTTCCTTGTCATAATCCCGATCCAGCTCCGTGTACTGGGAAAACGGCACCTCCAAGTCGGCTGTATGCAGCTGTCCGTCCACGCCCTCATAAAGCATATGGACCTGCAATTCCCCACGCAGCACGGCTTTATTTCCCAGCACCCGCTGCTCCGATAGTACCGGCTCCGTTTCTATAGCAAAAATTTTCTGCACCGGAGGATTTCCGGATGGAAGCTCCAGCTCTTCGTCCAGCTGGAAGAGCTTCTCCCCTGCCTCCTTGGGTAATGTAGCAGGATAGGTTCTTCGCAGCAGCTGCACATCCTCCTCGATTCTTTCCGGCTGATACAGATCCGTTTCCCAAGGCTCCAACGCCTCTGCCAGAAGGCTTAAATCCGCCCGAACCATCATCTTCCGTGCGGAAATGCAACGGGCATCAACCCCGCGCAGCAGCCACGATGCACGAATCGTGCCCTCCCGCTCCGACTGCTGCATAGGCCATCGTGCCTGAACCGGCAGCCACACTTCCACACATTGTGGAAGTGTGCCGTCGGACGGAGCATACAGAATCCACACCATCACACCGCCGCTGACACCGATACTGTCCCCCAGCCATTCCTTTCCCCGCATGACATACTGCCCACGGGCCGACAGCACACTGCCGATATCCGGCATATCATCCCCCAGACGCAGCTCCTGTGTAAATTCCCGATCCTGAGTCTGCCACAGATTTCTGCGCAGGCAGGTAATGGGCTTTTTCTCGAATCCAACTTCCATGTCAATCCTCTCCTTATCCCACGGTCATAATTCATTCTATTCATCTGGGGACAAGTTTATGCCACTATTTTTTCTGCAGCGTCAGCAATCCGGCAGCCACGAGACCAATTCCCAGCACCCATCGCAGAAACTCAGACTCCATCCAGCCCGCAAGCAGCAGGCCGGCACCAAATGCAAGCAGCCCGATTCCAAGAAGCTGATCCCTTCGGCACATAAAAACACCCCCTGCCAGAAACTATGCAGGGGGTGTTAGATTTATGAAGCATCCATGACCTCTTTGCAGGCAGCAAGAACCTTAGAGAGAATCGGCACACAAGCCTGACGGCCGTAGCCGCCTTCCTCCACAACAACGATAAACGCCAGAGGGTATTCTTCGTCGGTCACAAAACCGGTAAACAAGGCGTTTGATACCTTGTTGTCCGACTGCGCGGTGCCGGATTTAGCACACACTGTCAGACCGGGGAAGTTTTCCGCACCGTACTTTGTCACCACATTATTACGCATCATCGCCTGAAGCTCCTGCGCAATTTCAGCCGGAACAACAGCATCACCGGTAACTGCCTTCGCCTCATAGGTAGTGGCATTGCCGCAGGTAACTCTGGAAACGATATGAGGCTGGACCGCCTTGCCGCCGTTGGCAATGGCTCCCATAAACGTCATATAGGCGCAGGGATTGACCTGATCCTTGTGCTGCCCGATACCGCTCCATGCGATTTGATTATCACCGGCATTTTCGATACTGAAGCTGCCAGCTCTGGTGGTAATGCCATCAAAGCGAATCCGCTCCAGAACCTGATATTTTTCCACATATCGCTGTAAGGTCTTTGCCCCCAACTGCTCAACAATAGCGGCATAGGCGCAGTTGCAGGATTTCGCCATGGCATCACCCAGCGACATGGTGCCGTGTACACTTTCACAGGTAACCGGGTCAGACTTGTCCGAAAACTCATAGCTTCCGGTGCAGACAAAGGTCTGCTCCCGAATGTCAGGAATCTCCTCCAACGCCGCAGCGGTGGTGACTATTTTGAAAATCGAACCAGGTGTGTAGGTAAACTGAGTAAACCGGTTCATATACACCGCATCATAGGTTTCCACATCCTCAGGCGGATTATCCGGATCGAAGGTGGGTGTCGTTACGGCGCACAGAATCTCGCCGGTTTTGTAGTTATACACCGCCACCGTACCTTTTCGGTCGCCCAGCTGTTCCAACGCCGTCATTTGCACCTTGGATGAAATGGTCAGGTATGCCTGACCCGCTCCGGAATAGGCATACAAGCCATTGATTGGATCATACCCCGCAATTTCCTTTGCGTAGTTGGACACTGCGGGAGCGCTGATATTGCCCGGCCGGTCACCCACCCAGTGCAGCGTCGCCATCCGCAAAGATGGCAGTGTGGAGTAAGTGCGCACAGTGTTGGTATCCAGCAGCAACGCCCCATCCCGATCCGTGATGACACCACAACCGATGTTAGGCTTCACGTCCTCGGCTGGACTGTTACCGTTATACACATGGGGACTGCCATAGGTAACGACCCAGCTATCGCCCTTAACAAAATACTCCACTACGAAGAAACCCAGACCGCCCAGCATCAGGGCGATTGCTACAAACATGGCCAAAGAGCGCCGTGCGATTCTATTCATGGCGTCGCCCCCTTTCTCCGGTGCGGACAGCAAAGCTAGCATTTTGACGGGTATCCGCGGCCTTCACAAAGGCAAGTAATCCCCAGGTACACATCATACTGGAGCCGCCGTTGGACACAAAGGGGAACGTCACACCGGTCAGGGGCAGCACATCCAACGTCCCCAGCACATTGAACATCATTTGCACCACAAGAATCATCGCCGCGGTACAGGCACCAATGGTATAGAAACTGCTGCGGCTGACGCCGGAACAGCGGGTAGCAAACAACGCCAACGCCACAACGCCCAACACCAGCAAAATAGGCAGAATCAATCCCCATTCCTCAGAAAGAGTCGCAAAAATCATATCCGAGTCCGCAGCAAACAAATGCCGCATCCAGCCTTCGTTAATGCCCAGTCCAAACAAGCCACCGGAAGCAATGCACATCAACGCACGGGTCTGCTGATACCCGGCGCCCAGGGGATCGTCCCAGATGTGCCGCCATGAAGCGAAGCGACGAAGGGCATGGGGTGCCATCCGTAGCAGAATCACCGCAGCAAAGCCCAGAGCGGTAATCGCCAGCGCCACCGTACCCACACTTCCCGAGCGCATAAATGCAATCATCAGAAAGGCACAGAAAAATATCAGCGCCGTTCCGAAGTCATTCATCAGCGCCAGACAGCCGCAAATCGCTACTGTATACACAATGAAGGAAATCAGATTCCGCTTGTTCATCAAACGGTCCATAGCAGACGCGCCCACATATACAAAGCAGACCTTTGCCAATTCCGAGGGCTGAATGGATAGAGATCCGATAACAAGCCAGTTTTTCGCACCGTGATACTCCCGTCCAAAAAGAAGGGTCACCGCCAGCAGTCCAATCCCACCCACAGCTGCCACATAACGCATGATTTTGGCCCGCTCCAGATTCCGCATAGACCAGCCAACCGTTAAAAACACACCGATTCCCATGATAATCGCAATCAGCTGTTTTACGGTTTCCGTGGGCTTAACAGAGCAAAGCGCCGCCATGCCCATGGTACAGAGTGCGAACGCAACCGTTTCCACCTCGAAGGCAGGACGGTCTATAAACAGGTAGAACACCAGCAGCACCCACTGAACCAGCATCAATCCACCAAAGCCCAGCAGCACGGACATGGTGATATCACCACTGCCGTTCATCAGAAAGCCCAGACAAATCAGCGCCTGCAATACCGACAACAGCAGAAGATTTGTGATGCTCTCAATACCGCTGGAAGCCCTCGTCCGCAGCTTTGCGACCCGTGCCTCCTGCTCCGCAGAAATGGGCTGCAGCATCATTTCCACACCGCCAATGGAGATGACATCCTCTTTCTCAATGGCGCTGATGGGTGCCTTTATTCCGTTGACCAGCACACCGGCTTTCGAACCAGCATCTGTGATGGTCCAGCTACCGTCATCATAGCGGGTCAATACGGCGTGGTTTCTGGACACCGTCGGCACATCAATCACAATGTCACAACGTTTATGACGTCCGATGACATTCTCCCAATGGGTAATGGGCAGTTTCCCGCCGCTTTTCAGCAGCAGCCATGCCCAGATTTCCGGTTCACGTCGGAAGGTCAGCAGTGGCTTACAGCATCGAAAAAGAATGACCAGCAGCAAACCCGGCGCCAGATAACGCATTACCGCCAGAAAGACATTCACAAAGCTGCTGTTTGATAATGCTGCCAATATCGGCACCATAGGGTCACCTCCTGTCTTAAAGCATCTCCCGCAGGAGCCGAATCTCGGCGGCATAGCCGGGCAGCTCGTTGGGAGTTTCCAGAATCATAGGCTTGTCAGCCAGCAGCGGATGGGTCACGATGCGACGGAAGGTATCCAGCCCCAGAAAGCCCTGTCCGATGCACTCATGCCGGTCTTTATGGCTGGCAAAGGGATTCTTGGAATCGTTCAGATGCAGCGCTTTCAGCTTATCCAGACCAATCACACGGTCAAATTCCGCCAGCACGCCATCCAAGTCATTAACAATGTCGTAGCCGGCATCGTAAACATGGCAGGTATCCAAACACACGCCAATCGCGTCACTGCCTGCCGCATCCATAATGAGCTTCAGCTCCTCAAAGCGTCCGCCTACTTCACTGCCCTTGCCTGCCATAGTTTCCAACAGGACCGTTACAGGGTAGCCGTGAACCAGTGCCGCTTTCAAGGCCGCAGCAATCTGCTCCACCGCAGCCTCCACCCCCTGCCCCACATGACTTCCGGGATGGAAATTGTAATACTGATCCGGCAATGCTGCCATCCGGTACAAATCATCAGCCAACACCTCCGAGGCAAAGGCTCTCGCCTCCGGATCGGCAGTGCAAAGATTCATGGTATACGCGCCATGGGCCACCAGTTTTCCAAACCCCAAAGATTTCAGCTCCGCCATAGCTGAAGCAGAGTCCGCCAAGTCCTGAGGCTTGGCTTTGGAGCCACGGGGATTACGGGTAAAAAAAGCAAACGTATCCGCCCCAATGGACGCAGCAGTACGTACCATAGCAAGGTCTCCCTTACTTGCCGACAAATGACATCCCAAATACGGCATCTCATCATCTCCTTTGGGACATAGAATATCACATATCCTTAAAAAAAGCAAATTACCATTTCATTAACAAGAAATATGTGCTATGATAAACCTATCTATACTTTATCCAAAAGGCGGTGCCTTCTATGCCCAAATCCTTCGACCAGAAATTGAAAATTTTCTATATCCGTGACTATCTGGAGCGGAATTCCAGCCCTGAGCATCCCATCACCGCCGCAGAGCTTGTCCGCATGCTTTGGGAGAATTACGAAATCAAATGCGAACGCAAAACTATCTATGCCGATATCAAAGCCCTGCAGCAGTACGGCTTGGATATCGTACACCTGCAGGGCCCGGGTGGTGGCTATTATATTGCGTCGCGCAGTTTTGACCTGCCGGAGCTGAAACTGCTCATCGATGCCGTTCAGTCCAGCCGTTATCTGACAGAAAGCAAATCCCGTGAGCTTATCGGAAAGCTTTGCGAACTGTGCAGCATCCACGATGCCAGACTGATGCGTCGCGACATTCAGGTGTCTGGTCGGGTTAAAAGCATGAACGAAAGTATTTACAACAACGTCGACTACATTCAGGAGGCCATCTCCCGAAACTGCCAAATCAGCTTCCGCTACTTCGACTGGGACATCAAAGGACAGCGCAGCTATCGCAACAAGCCCTATCTGTGCAGTCCCTACGGTCTGTGCCACGACAATGACTACTGCTATCTGGTGGGCTGGACTGAACGCCACGCCATCACCCACTTCCGCGTAGACCGGATGAGTAATATTATGATTACTGACGAATCGCGTATTCCCTGTCCAGAGCTGACCGGCAACGCATTTACAGAATACGCCAACCAGACCTTCCTGATGTTCGCAGGCGAAACCGTCAAGGTTAAAATGCGTTTCCACAAAGTATTGCTGAACGTAGTTATCGACCGCTTCGGCCGTGAAATCATGCTGATGCCTGACGGCGAGGACTGGTTTATCTTCACCGTACCGGTTGCCGTATCCCCCATGTTTCTGAGCTGGGTCATCGGCTTTGGCGATAAAGCCCAGATTCTCCATCCCCAATCCGCTGTAGATGCCTGCAGAAGCCTGTGTCAGGATGTAATGCGTCAGTATTAACCAATTGCAAAGGACCCCAGCAATGCTTCCCACTCCGGCTCCAATGCAGGCACATCCTCAGCGTCAGCCATCACAGTCAGGCAATAATGGTAGCAGCCGTCATCCAGCACCGCTGCGTGTCCCAGTTCCTCACCGCCCTCACCAGCGCTGATCCAGACCCACTCATAGCGCTGCCATGCCCCGTCCCGGGTCTGCAAAACAGTCACAGCATCTGCGTCATAACCGCAGAGAGTTTGAATCGTGCGATTCATATCGCCGCCATCCAGAGTTTGTACCGTCATGATGTAGCCGTCGCAGAGATAGAGTTTCCCGCCATCCTCTGACTCCATCACCGCCGTTGATGCGCTGTCCGGCACTGTCACAGTCATTTCGCGCCTTTGACTCATAACAGGCTCCAGCAGCTCATCTTCGACTCTTTCAAAGGTCTGCGCGGTGCTGCATCCGGTCAGTACCACCGCCAGCGTCAAAATTGTACACACTATTTTCATTCCAACTCCTCCAAACAGGTCCATAATATGAAATATTTACTAATCTACCTGACAATAATTAATGCGCTTGGTTTCCTACTTATGCTGATTGACAAGCAAAAAGCCCGTCGCAGAAAATGGCGGATTCCGGAAGCCACACTCATCGGTGTGGCCGCCATAGGCGGAAGCTTAGGTGCGCTGCTGGGTATGTGTATCCTTCGCCATAAAACCCGCCACCCGAGATTCACCGTCGGGATTCCCGTCGTGCTGACTCTCCAGCTCATCGCCTGTATTATGATTCGATTGCTGCAAGGCAACTAATGTCGGGCGCAATAAACAATCGCAGCACCCATTGCGGGTGCTGCGATTTCGTCATAATATACCGAAGAGGATAAACCCTACCGTGTTAATGGCAAAATTGGCAAACATGTGTACAAACCAGGACGGATAAATGTTGCCGTTTTTTTCATTGAGGTAATTAAAGATACATCCACCAACAATCAATCCTGCAAGCAAGAGAAGCAGGACTGCAAAATCAAACATGCTAATCAACATACCTACATGATAAATTGCAAACAGCGTGGAGCTGAATATGTAAGCAAATTTCTTTGATGCATATTTTTTTAGTGTGATAAATCCGTAACCTCTAAAGAAGAATTCCTCCAGGAAGGAATTCATAAGAGAAATATACAGCGATACATAAACAAAATTATCGGCTGTAACCCCCGTTCCGCTTGTCAGGCTGGAGGTCACATTGGAATAATCAATAATATTTCTCGTCAGAAAATAGCCAAGAAGAATCACCGCGTACACGCCAATGCCCAGAAGCAACGCTGAAAGAATCCCTTTTTTTCTTAAAACAAATAACGCCTTGAATTCCTTTAAGGCTTCCTTGTTTTTAATAAAGAAAAGCATCGGCAATGCAAGGAAGAAAAACACTTTGATGGGTATTCTGACAAAATAGTTAGGGTGCACGAATGCGTCAATCAATGTAATTGCAATGGCGCAAACAAGCACCGACAGCAAAATAGTTGTTTTTCTTTTCATGGAACATCTCCCTTCGCGCTTACAAAGGCACGACGGCCGTAGACACAGCAGAAAGGATAGTCAGACCCATTACCACCATCAGCACAACAATTCCGGCCGCAGACCAGAAAGCCTTTGCGCAGTCCGGATCATCCTTTTCTTTTTTGAGGTATGCCCAGAATTTTTTGTAGTCCACGCCGATGGATACCATTGCGATAACCGCAAAAATTCCAAGAATAATCAGCAGAAGAATCCGGTCGGCCCCCTCCGGCAGCCATCGGGATATCCGCGTCAGACTGTCAGAAATAATCAGGTTGTTAAACATATGCAGCACCATCGCCCAAAGAAGGTTATGCTCCAGCGCCACATACCCCATCACCAGTCCTGCCGCAAAGGCAAACAATCCCTGACTCAAATTGCCGTGGAACAATCCAAACAACAACGCAGAGGCAAAAATCGCAAATTTCTTGCCATAAGGCTCCATCGACCTGAGAATCAGTCCGCGGAACAGCAATTCCTCCGTAACAGGCGCTCCAAGTCCCACATACAGAAGCATGCTCAAATTGTCATCGTAGGTAATCCCTTCCGAAGCGATGGTGTAACCAAACTGATTAAATACGTACTCCGCCAAGGAGGCCAGCAGAATATATACCAGTTGGACCGTCATAAAGATGCTCAGAATCTGAATGAAGCAACCAGCTTTCATAGGTTTGTTGCGGCGGCAAAGGAGGTCAAAAGTGAACTTTGGTTTTTTCCAAAACAGCAGAACAACAAAGCCCACCACTCCGGCCAACAGATACCCCCAACCGCTGCTATTGAGCAGGCGGTCGACATCAATGTCGAAATCCATGGTGCCGGTTTGCGCAATGGAATTGGCAATTCCAAAGAATACATCTAAAAACGCCACCACAAACAGCGAAGCATACATTATCCCCAGATAAACCAATAGAATCCATCCCTGTGCGCTGTAAGTGCGGCGCATCCGAAGAACCCGCTGCTTGCGCAGCTGTTCCTGATAATACCGGTAATATTCCAGATTATAATCATACTGATACATTTTCAGCCCTCCACAGCGCCAATCAGCGCCTCTGCCGTCATCATACCGTCAATGGCAGCGGACATGATGCCACCGGCGTAACCGGCACCCTCTCCGGCAGGATAAAGTCCGCCCAGCGAGGACAGCCGACTCTCTGAGCGAAGAATGCGGACCGGCGAAGAGCTTCGTGTTTCTGGTGCGGTCAGCACCGCATCGGGATTGGCAAACCCCTTCAGGTTCCGCTCCAGCGCAGGAATTGCCTGCGCCAGCGAACGGGTAATCTTCTCCGGCAGCACCTGATGCAAATCACACCAGCTTACTCCCGGTCGATATGTGGGCTGCACCGATGCTGCGCAATTACTGGGCTTTCCCTGCAGGAAATCCCCAACCAGCTGCGCCGGTGCCCGATATCCGCCCACAGCATAAGCCGCCTGCTCAATCTGCCGTTGCCACTCTACACCGCCCAGAGGCCCCTCATAAGGGAAATCCGCCGGATTCAACGTCACCAGCAGAGCGGCATTGGCGTTTTCACCGTCCCGATCCGCATAGCTCATGCCATTGGTGACCACGCCCCCCTCCTCAGAGGCCGCCGCCACCACATAACCGCCGGGACACATGCAAAAAGTATATACCGTGCCGTCCTCCAAATGCCGGACCAGCTTGTAATCCGCCGGCGGCAGTACCGGATTCTCACCGCCATACTGCGCCTGATTGATGGCACTTTGCTTATGCTCAATCCGCACGCCCATGGCAAAAGGCTTTGGCTCCATGGCAATGCCGCTGTCCAGAAGCATCCGGAAGGTATCTCTGGCGGAATGACCGATGGCAAAGACAGCGCTGTCACAGTCGATGATTTCCGCACCGACCACCAACCCTGTCAGCCGTCCTGCCTCCGTCCGCAGACCGGTAACCTGACTGTTGAACCGGACCTCACCGCCCAGTTCAATAATGCGTTTGCGAATATTCTGTACCACCGTCAGTAGTATATCAGTACCCACATGTGGCTTGGCATCGAATAGGATATCTTCCCGTGCCCCCGCCTTGACAAATTGCTCCAGAATCCACCCGATTCTCGGATTATTCACTCCCGTATTCAACTTTCCATCGGAAAACGTTCCGGCGCCGCCCTCACCAAACTGGACATTACTTCCCACATCCAGCTCACCGGTGGTAAAGAAATGCTCCACCTTCTCATGACGGCTTACCGCATCCTCGCCACGTTCCAGCACAAGAGGTTTCATCCCGGCCAGCGCCAGCACCAACGCCGCGAACATACCTGCAGGACCGAAACCCACCACAACAGGGCGCTTATCAGGAATAGACGCCGCCTTGGGTACGCGGTAGTAATCCGACGGTGCAAGGCTGGCACGTTTACAGCCGCTTTGCTTGAGAATCTTCGATTCATTACCGTCTACCGCAACATCAATGGTGTAAACAATTTTCACATCCGGTTTTTTTCGCGCATCCACAGAACGGCGCACCAGTCGCAGCTGCCGCACCTTGGAATTGGATATTTTTAGCAGTCTTGCCGCCTCAAAGGTCAGCTGGTGGGCGCTGTGCTCCGGCGGCAGCTGGATGTCTCGAATTCGAATCATGTCATTCCTTTCCGGCAGCAAGTCCGGCACAACGTCCGGAGCTCCATGCCCATTGCAGATTGTAGCCGCCGCAGTCACCATCAATATCCAGCACCTCGCCGCAGGCATATAGTCCCGGCACCAGACGGCTTTCCATGGTAGACGGTTCAAATTCCTCTGTGAGAATTCCGCCGGCAGTGACCTGTGCGCTGTCCATTCCCAAAGGCTCCGTCAGCCGGATATCAAAGCCATGTACCGCCTGACAGACCTGATTAATCTCGCCATCACTAAGAGAAGCAATGGTCCGTCCGCCGGAAACTCCGGCAGCCTTGGTCAGTACCCTGCCCAGACGGTTGTGCAAAATTCCGGTCAGCAGTTCCTCCACCGGCAACGCAGTTTGTCTGCGTCGTTGCAGTTCCTCATTCAGGCCCTCATATTCCGGCAAAAAGTCCAGCTGACAACTCCATTCGCCCCGTCCCTGACAGGCATCACGGCTGATTTCAAATATCACAGGACCGGAAAGTCCATACTCTGTAAACTGAATCTCGCCCAGGCTTTCGGCATGGACAATTCCATCCCGAAGGATTCGGGCGCGGCAGTTGGCACGAACGCCCTTCAGGGCGGCCACACCGTTCCAACCGCATTTCAGCTGCACCAGCGCCGGACGCAGTCGAGTCATCCGATGCCCCATGCTCCTAAGTAGTTGATAGCCCGCCATAGAGCCGCCCAACTTAGTACCGGCAAGTCCACCACACGCAATAATCACCCGGTCGAAAGCCAGAGATTCTCCTCCACTTTCCACAACAAAGCCCTTACGGATTTTTGTCACCTCAAAGCCGGTGCGAACCTCTATATTCGGCTTTTCCAACGCAAAGCGCAGCACATCTACCACAGAATTTGCCTGATCCGAATAAGGATAAACCCGCCCCGACGGCTCTGCCATCGTATACAGTCCCATGGAACGAAACCAGTCCAGTGTAGCAGACGCATCAAAGCGGTTCAATGCGTCATTCGCAAATTCCGGTGCGTCGCCGTGATAGGCTGCGTGATTCAAGTTCGTCAGGTTGCACCGACCGTTACCGGTGGCTTGCAGCTTTCGTCCCAGCCGTGCCTGTCGTTCCAACAGCACCACCTGCACCGACGGATTCTCCGCCGCTGCCAATGCTGCCGCCATACCAGAGGCCCCACCGCCTATGATACCAATAACCACCTGTCCACCTGCTTTCGTACACTTATATTATTGTCCATTATACTCCACAATTCCGCAGGACACAAGAAAAACTTCCTTGCAATCGGAGAAAGCTATGGTATAATGTGGTTGGTGATAAAATGAATCGGGATAACATCGACAAAATAGCCCAAAATTCCGAGGATAAACTACTTCTTGCAAAGCTTTGGGATAAAATTAACAGCGGCATCCGCAAAAATATCCCCGCCGCTACCCCCTTCCTTTCCCCACGGGAACAGATGCTATGCAGGTATCTGTTCGGCGATTCGCCGGGGCTGCACTATTTTGGCGGCTATGAAGGGGCTGAACGGCAGATGCTGTGCTATCTGCCGGATTATCTGGACGAGTCCGCATTGACAGACGATCCACCCATGGTTTGCCTTCGGGCAACATTTTACGAGGGCGACAGTCCAAGTCATCGGGATTTTCTGGGTGCACTGATGGGCGGCGGCATTGCCCGTGAAGCCATAGGCGATATCTGCGTGGGCAAGTGTAGCTGCGACCTCTTTGTTACCCCCGAAATTGCCCCCTACCTTCTGCAAAATTTCACCGGTGCAGGACGGACAAAGCTGCACCTGTGTGAAATTCCCCTTTCCGAGGTAGCAGTGCCTGAACCGGAAATTAAGGAGATTTGCGACACATTGGCATCCCTTCGGCTGGACAGCGTCATTTCCTCCGGCTTTCGCATCGGACGAAGCGCCGCCGCCCGGTATATCACCGCCGGCAAAGCCGCCATCGACGGTCTGCCCTGCGAAAAGCCGGACAAAGCCGTGGCAGAGGGTATGAAAATATCTGTCCGGGGATTGGGCAAAATCAAAATACATTCCGTCAACGGTCAGACGAAAAAAGGCCGGATATCGGTAGTTCTGCACCGGTATGTGTGAGGTAATATGAGCATGGATGAAGTCATCGCCCGCATCAATGAGCTGGCGAGAAAAGCAAAGGAAACCGGTCTGACCGAGGAAGAAATTGCGGAACGTGACAAGCTTCGCAGAATATATATTGATTCCGTGAAGGCCAGTCTGGTGGGTCATTTGGAAAACACCTATATTGTCGGACCCGACGGACAAAAGCGCAAGCTGGAGCACAAATAAATGCAACTTCACCCCCTTTCTCCATCCTTGGTGAAAGGGGGTGATATCATGAAGGAACTGATTTGCACTACCACAGGCATCGTCGGGGCCGTTGCCGCTTGGATTTTCGGTGGCTGGGATGCTGCATTCATCAGTCTGGTTGTCTGCATGACTGTGGACTATCTTTCCGGCAGTGCCGTGGCACTGGTGTTCCATAAAAGCCGCAAAACCGAATCCGGTGCCTACGACTCCGGTTATGGTCTGAAGGGTCTATGCAAGAAGGGACTGATGCTCCTGTTTGTCACCGTTGCCGTCCAAGCTGACCGGCTTCTGGGCGCGGAATACGTAAGGGATGCTGTGTGCATCGGCTTCAGCGTCAACGAGATTCTGTCGATTGTGGAGAATCTGGGGCTGGCAGGTGTTCCCCTGCCCAAAGCCGTCACCAACGCCCTTGACCAGCTGCAAAGCAAGGAATAAGCAAAACCGGCGTACTGCGGTACGCCGGTTGTTTTTATCTCAAGACCAGCATAACGCCGGTAAGGATTACAAGAAAACCGAAATTAAACAAGCTGAACATCTTCACATAGTATCCGGTTTTTTTAGGGAAATGCTTTGTATACTCGCTAAACGTTATCAGGCTGGCAAGGGATGCAATCAAAGTGCCGGCGCCGCCGATATTGACACCCACCAGCAAATCTGCATAATTTCCGGTAAACTGAGACAGCAGAATCGCCGAAGGCACATTGCTGATAAACTGGCAGGACAGCACGCTGAACAGCAGCGTATTCTTCTCCAGCAGTCCGGACAGCAAGGTACGAACCCCATCGATTCTTGCCATATTCCCCGCAAAAATAAAGAAGAACACAAAAGTTAGCAGCAGCGGATAATCCACCATTTTCAGCGCCTTCCGGTCTGCAAAGAACAGCACTGCGGGAATCACAATCAGACCAATCCAGTATGGAATACCCCGAAACACGATTGCAATGGACAGCACAAACAGTCCCAGATATAACACCGTCCGCACTATGGGCAGCTGGACCTTCTCATCGGTAACAGCAAGGGGCTCCGGCTTCACAAACACCAGGCAGCACACCGTAATCAGCGCAACAGACAGCAGGAACGGAGTCAGCATAATACCCATGAACTCCAAATCCGGAATCTGGAATCTGGTGTACAGATACAGATTCTGAGGATTACCAAAGGGCGTCAGCATGCCCCCCAGATTAGCAGCGATGTTCTGCATAATGAAGGTGAACGCCATATACTTTTCCTTGCCTGTGGAGGACAGCACGAACCAGCCAAGAGGCAGAAAGGTCAGCAGCGCCATATCATTAGCAATGAGCATGGAGCCGATGAAAGTAATGTAAACCAGCGCAAGCACACTCATGCGGGCATTACGGAATTGCTGGACGATTTTCTTTGCAAGGATGTAGAAAAACTGGATATTCTTCAAGGCGCAGACCACCGCCAGAACGCAGAAAAGGCAGGCAAGGGTCTTGAAATCAAAGTAACTGGCATAAGCCGCATCCACCGGAACGATGACGCTGGTCAGTACTGCCGCCAGCATCGCCACGACCATTACAGTATGGGCTTTTACGAGAGAAACCACCTTATCTGCCAGCCATTGCAGATGCAACAGCTGCACAGCTTTTTCAACTCCTACCGCAACAACGCCGGCGTGATTCTTAACACGATGACTTGCCATCCGGCACTCCCCTTTTCGCAGGAAATTTCTTCACACAGTCATCAATCATAGCACGCCTTGCACAAAAATGCAATACACATTTTGACTATTTTAAACAATAAAACCGCCGTATTTTGCATTAATAATGCGGTACTGTCAGCGGCAAGCAGATGTCTACCGGACATCTGCTTTTGATGATTCGAATCTCCTTATCCACCAACAAAAAGGACACGCCCACGGCGTGTACCACCCTCGACCGGACTTGAGGAGATTCGTTAGCTTTGGTGTTGCCGCCGCGTAAGCCGGCGGCAAGCAGATGTCCACCGGCCATCTGCATTTGATTATTCGAATCTCCTTATCCACCAACAAAAAGGACACGCCCACGGCGTGTCCTTTTTGTTGGTGGACTTGGGGAGATTCGAACTCCCGACCCCCACAATGCGAATGTGGTGCGCTCCCAGCTGCGCTACAAGCCCATATTTCTTTCTGATTGCAAGCAACATTATATTCCCTTCCGTTCGGTTTGTCAAGAAAATTTTGGACGCTTCACCACATTCCCACTTCCTCTTTCAGAAAACTTATGGTATAATCTGTGAGATATCATTTATAAGGAGAACACTATGGCAACCATCGCTGAAATACTGTCTCAGGAGCTGGGGCAGAAGCTGCAATACGTTGAAAACGTCATTACCCTTATGGACGAGGGCAACACCATCCCCTTCATCGCCCGTTACCGTAAGGAAATGCACGGCACTATGGATGACACTACTCTTCGAAACCTTGAAACCCGCCTGACCTACCTGCGGAATCTGCAGGAGCGCCGTGACGAGGTAAAGAACTCCATCGAAAATCAAGGCAAAATGACCGAGGAGTTGTCTGCCGCCATTGATGCCGCTGCCACTCTGGCAGAGGTAGAGGATTTGTACCGTCCTTACAAGCAAAAGCGCCGCACCCGTGGTTCCGTGGCCCGTGAGAAGGGTCTGGAGCCTTTGGCGGCCGCTATTTTTGCTCAGGATGGACAAGACCCTGCCGCTCTGGCAGAAGCCTACATCGATCCTGAAAAGGGCGTCAACTCCGTGGAGGAAGCCTTGCAGGGTGCTTCGGACATCATCGCCGAGGATCTGTCCGACGATGCTGACATTCGCAAAGGACTTCGGGAGCTGTCCAACCGGAAGGGCATTTTCGCCTGCAAGGCCGCTGATGCAGAGCAGGACAGTGTTTACCGGCTGTACTACGACTTCAACCAGCCCATGCAGCGTATTCTGGATCACCAGATTCTCGCCATCAACCGTGGCGAAAAGGAGGGTATCCTGAAGCCGGATGTGGCTCTTCCCGGTAACGAAGGCTCTGCGTTGGTCTGCCGTGCCGCTCTGAAACCCTCTGCCCACATTTCCACCTTCGTCCGTAATGCCGCCGAGGATGCCTATGAGCGGCTGATTTTCCCCTCCATCCAGCGCGAAGTTCGCAGCGACCTTTCCGAACGCGCCTACAACGGTGCCATTCGCAACTTCGCCCTGAATCTGAAACCGCTGCTGATGCAGCCTCCTGTGAAGGGTTTCGTCACCATGGGTCTGGACCCCGGCTACCGCAACGGCTGCAAGGTGGCGGTGGTAGACCCCACCGGCAAAGTGCTGGACACCGCCGTTGTCTACCCCACCTTCAATGACCGCAAAAAGCAGGAAGCCATCATCACCCTGTCCACTCTGATGCGCCGTCACGGCGTCAAGCATATTGCTATCGGCAATGGCACCGCCTCCCGCGAAACAGAGGCCATGACCGTGGAGCTGCTCCGTTCCTTCCCCGATGCCAGCTATGCCATTGTCAATGAAGCCGGTGCATCGGTGTACTCCGCCTCTCCCCTTGCGGCAGAGGAATTCCCCGATTATGATGTCAATCTCCGTTCTGCCGTATCCATTGCACGCCGTTTGCAAGATCCTCTGGCAGAGCTGGTTAAAATCGACCCCAAGGCCATCGGCGTGGGACAGTATCAGCACGACTGTCCTCAGAAGGAGCTGGATGCGGCACTGGGTGCCGTTGTGGAAGACTGCGTCAATGCCGTCGGCGTGGATGTAAATACCGCCTCCCGCAGCCTGCTGCAGCAGGTTTCCGGTCTGAATGCCACCACCGCCAAGAATATTGTGGCATACCGTGAAGAAAACGGTCCCTTCACCAGTCGCGCCCAGCTGAAAAAAGTTCCCAAGCTGGGACCCAAGGCTTTCCAGCAGTGCGCCGGCTTCCTGCGTATTCCCGAAAGCAAGGAACTTCTGGACAACACCGGTGTTCACCCCGAATCCTATGCCGCCGCAAAGGAGCTGCTGACCCTGTTGGGCTGCAAGAAGGGCGATGACCTATCCGCCCTCCCCGTCAAACTGGAGGAATTCGGCACCGCCAAGGCCGCACAGGCCTGTGGCGTGGGCGAGCCGACGCTGATTGATATTGCCAAAGAACTGGCAAAGCCCGGTCGCGATCCCCGTGACGAGCTGCCTGCCCCCATCCTTCGCAAGGATGTGCTGGAAATGAAGGACCTGAAGCCCGGCATGGTCCTCTCCGGCACCGTAAGAAACGTCATTGACTTCGGCGTATTCGTGGATATCGGCGTCCATCAGGACGGTCTGGTTCACATTTCTCAGGTTGCAAACCGCCGTCTGCGTCACCCCAGTGAGGTGCTGAAGGTTGGCGACATCGTGAAGGTCATCGTGCTGGAGGTGGACGAAAAGCGCCACCGCATCAGCCTGTCCATGAAACAGGTCCCCAAGGATATGTAACACTCGAGCGTACCGCCATGGCGGTACGCTCTTCATCATTTCCATGGAAACTGTTTGACATCCAAATCTTCATAGGGATACACCCGTTCCCAGCCATCGCTTGTTTTCCGGACGCTGCACCGATGCTCTGACAGCAGCCGCACAATATCATAAACATTAATCCAGATTTCCGAATTACACTCCTTCTGACTCTCGTCAAAAACCAGCTGCATCCCGAAATGCAAATGCACCGTTTCGATGTTGTTTGCATTCTCCTTGTCGGAGTAGCCGGTGCGTCCCATGAATCCAATCAAATCTCCGGCCTGCACCACATCCCCAACCTCCAGCCCCTCGGCAAAGGGATGGTCCTTTTGCAAATGGGCATAGTAATAGTACCGCCTGGAATCAAAGGAGCGGATTCCCACACGCCAGCCGCCGTAGCGGTTCCAGCCCATAGCCTCCACAACGCCACCCTCCACAGCTACAATGGGCGTTCCCAGACCACCCATCAGGTCGTTGCCCAGATGCCGCCGTGCAAAGCCAAAACTGCGACTCGCCCCAAAGTCCGAGCAATGACTGTAACCATATCCCGCCGCCACCGGTGAGAAAGCTTTCAGTCCGTAGGATGACTTTTTCTGTCCATCCACCTCGATGGCGTAGCTGCCCAGAAGTCCGCCCAGAGCAGCAGTATAGGCTTGATGGTAATAATCATAGTATTTAATCTGCGTTGGATCCATGTCCCCCTTCAGGTCGGAAAATGCCTGCTTTACTGACTTCAGTCCGCATTTACCGCCGGTCCGGCAGGCAGCCAGCGCCAGTATATCAATCCACGAAATGTGCTTCTCTTCCTCGAAGGTGGCAATATCCCAATCCATTGCATACTTCAGGGATTCATAGGGTACATTGAAATCCACCCATTTGATTGGCTCCGCCTGTACCGGCACAGTCAACCCGAAAATCAGCAAAAAACACAAAAACATCCGCCGTTTCATACCATTCACCTCAGGGTTAGGGTATGACGCAGCGGATGTTTCATGCAATCCAATTATTTCAGGTCATGGCGAATGCCGTCGGCAATGCGGTATACATCCTCCATAGTGGAGATAGCCGAGATTTGCGTCTTGTAATAGCTGCTGTGGGACACGCCCCGTAAGTACCACGCAAAATGCTTCCGCGCCTCCAGACAGGCGATATGCTCCCCTTTGTCCTCCCGTGCCAGCTCAAACTGACGCACCGCCACATCCACACGCCGGGCAAGGGGTGGACGTTGGGGAAGCACCTCCCCTGCCAGTGCCGCCTTTGCTTCGGCAAAAATCCATGGATCTCCGAAGGTGGCTCTGCCAATCATGATACCATCGGCGCCGGTACGCTTGCGACACTTCACAGCGGTTTCACCATTGACGATATCTCCATTGGCAATCACAGGAATGGACAGCTGCTGCTTGACCTTGGTAATCATATCCCAGTCTGCCACGCCGGAGTACAGCATCCCACGGGTACGCCCGTGGACTGTGACCATAGCTGCACCGTTGTCCTCCATCCGTTTCGTGAATTCCAGAACATTGATGCTGCCCTTGTCCCAGCCCAGACGGCACTTCACCGTCACCGGTACATCCACCGCCTTCACCACAGCGGCAACAATATCCCCTGCCAGCTCCGGTGTCCGCATCAGACCGCAGCCGTCGCCGGAGTTGGCAATTTTCGGCATAGGGCAGCCCATGTTGATATCTATAAAATCACAGCCGGAAATCTCCAGCGCCAGCTGTGCGCCCTGCGCCATAATTTCGGGATCGTTGCCAAAAATCTGTGCGCCGCAGACGCTGCCCTCGTTCTTGCGCAGCAAGGCAGCGCTTTTTTTGTCCTTGTAGACCAGCGCCCGGCTGGAAACCATCTCCGTCACCGTCAGATTCGCCCCCAGCTGCGCACACACCGTTCGGAACGCCCAGTCGGTCACACCGGCCATAGGCCCCAACGCAATGGGATTTTCAATTTCAATGCTTCCAATTCGCATGATGTTTCTCTCTTTCTGTGCTGTGGGATGAAGAATTGCTCAGCGGTGCGAAACAGCACCGCCAAGCAATAATTTACCACAAATTCAGCCATCTGTAAACTGGAAGATGCATTATTCGCCGCCCAGACGCTCCATAATTTTTGCGGTAAGCAGCTCCACCAGCGACGAATCCACAGTCTGTGTGTCCTCGCCCTTATCCCATGCCACGCGGCGGATATTGATCAGATCCAGCGGTGAGATATTATTGGAGGAGCTACTGCCGCCCACAGCACCGCAACCCAGCGTCAACGCCGGAAACAGTCCTGTGGTAGCACCGATGCCGCCCAGCGCCGCCGGTGTATTCACCAGAAAACGTGATACCGGCACCTGCAGCGCAAACCGCCGGATTACATTCTTATCCGCGGCATGAATGGCGAAGGTGTGTCCACTTCCCTCATGGGTCAGCACTTCAATTGCCTTCTCCAGCACCGCATCCTCGCTGTCCATTACAAAAAATGCCAGCACCGGACACAGCTTTTCCATGGAATAGGGTCTGGTGGGACCTGCCTCCTGCTCCCGTGCCACAAGAATCTTCGTTCCCTGAGGTACAGGAAAACCTGCCATTTTCGCCAGAACCGCGGCTTCCTTTCCAACAATTTCCGGATTCAGGGAACCATTGGGACGAAACAGCAGCTTCGCCAACTGCCCTGCTTCGTCCTTGTTCATTAAATAAAAGCCCCTGCGCTGTGCCTCCTGCCGAACCTGCTGCTCCATGGATTTCTCCACAATGATGCTCTGCTCCGATGCGCAAACCGTGCCGTTGTCAAAGCTCTTTGAGCGCAGGATACAGTCGATGGCGTGAGGAATATCCGCCGAATGATGGATATAGGCAGGACCGTTGCCTGCACCCACACCAATGGCGGGCTTGCCGGAGGAATAAGCGGAACGAACCATCGCCGGACCGCCGGTGGCAAGAATCAGCCGTACCTCCGGCGCCGCCATCAGCTCCTGACAGCCTGCCATGGACGCAAGGCTCAGGCAGCCAATGGAGCCTTCCGGCGCTCCTGCCGCAACTGCCGCTTGTGCCACGATTTTCGCCGCCCGCAGGGAGCACTCCAGCGCCTTGGGATGGGGTGAGAACACGATGGAATTGCCGGCTTTCAGGGCAATCATCGCCTTGTAGCAGATGGTCGATGTGGGATTGGTGCTGGGCACGATGGCCGCAATCAACCCCACAGGCACGCCCACTTCCCAAAGCCGTTCCTGAGGATGCTCCCTCAGAACGCCCACGGTTTTCATGTTCCGGATTGCCTCCAGCACTGTTCGGGATGCAAACCGGTTTTTCGTCATTTTATCCTCTACGTTGCCGAAGCCGGTTTCACGAACCGCAAGGTCCGCCAGCTCCGCCGATGCATTCTGAAACGCCTTGGCAATGGACTCGGTGATGGCATCCAACTGCGCCTGATCCATGCACCGCAGCACCTTCTGAGCGGCATCCGCCCGACGACAAAGTTCCCGCGCCTCCTGGCGCGCCGCCAAATCCTTATCAAAACCCATGAATAACTCTCCTCTCGCAAGTATCAGCACAAAATTGCCGTCAGCAGCCATACCACACCGGTCAAAAGCGCACCGGCTGCTGCCCATATCGGTCCGGATGGGGACCTTTTCCTGCGTTGCGTTGATTCACGGATTGCCTGTCTTGCTTCTTTCATCAGCAGCTCATCCGTCACCCCCTGCCCTATCGCGCCATCCTTCAGTATAAAGATGGCCTGCTCGAACATCTTAGGCTCCGGACTGTGTACTACGATTACCTGTCGGGAAATTCCCTTTACCATTTTGACCGCCTCCTCACAGGCAGTATGTCCCAATGGCAAAAGTTTCATACGCATTACAAAAGGGAGTGGAAAACATCCACTCCCTTCAAGTATTACTCCAAATCCACAATCTTGGTGTCAGCAACATCACGGCCCGCTTTTCGCAGCAGAGCATAGACGCCCAGTCCGGCGAACAGCAATCCCATACCAATGTTCAGAATCATCGAGGTGCGATACTCCGCATCCATTGCAAACAGTGCAATGATTGCAAGCGGTGCGTCCGCAACGGACAAATCCTCGACTAAGCCATCATTAATCGCAACAATCAAGGAAAGAACTTCCGCCGAGAAGGTACCCAACAACACGCCGACAATAATCGCAATAATCAGGATGACAATTTTGCCCTTACCCTGCTTACCCTTCAGCAAATTGTAGCCCTTCTCCGCCAACCAGCCAATCAACAGGCCAACAATGGACGCCACATAACCAGCCAGCAGCACCAGTGCCCACACGACCGCGCCCAGTACTGCGCCCAGCAAAGCGCCCGCGGCACCACTGCCATAGGAACCAACCGCCTCTTGTCTGGCAGTCTCCTCGGAAAGCTCAATCTCCTGCCGCACCTTACGGGCACAGGAATCATGGAAATAATGAGCGATTCCATCAATCATAACCCAACGCCCGCCAACAGCTTCGCTGCCACATTCAGCGCAAATGCTAGACCCCGTCGCTCCAAACTGCTGCAACAGCGGAATAAACCAACCAATGAATTCCTGAATCTTCTTCATTGTGCCGGGGTTATCCAGAAACACGATTTGTATGGAATTGGGGCTAATATTCAGCTCTTGTACCCGATAAATCCGCTGAATATTGACCTCATTTACGGCATTCAGAAGCGCATCCCGATCAGCAACCTTCGTAGAAAACAGAATTTGCTTAAAACCGGAACCCTCGGAAAGCGTAGCAGCATATCCGCACAAACTGCCGTACGCTACCCCATGAGCCACTTTCATATCATTTTCCTGAGCCAGCTTTTTTAATCCAGACCCAATCATATGTAACACCTCTTTCACGTATTTTCATCACTATTCTATCACATCATAAAAACAAATGCAACAACTAGTTCAGCTACATGAACTATTTTGTATTCATTGTTACATATAATACCCTCATAGAAGGGTGGTGATTCCATTGCAACTGAATCAAGCTGTTAGTTATCGATTACAAGAGTTGCTCCATGAGCATAATATGACGCAATACCAGCTTTTCTCAAAAAGTGGTGTTCCTAAATCCACAATTAATAACATCGTCAACTGTGCTTATGATTCTGTTAAGCTACGAATCATCCACGAAATCTGTCAGGGTTTTCAAATTTCTATTTCTGACTTTTTCGAGTCGCCTCTGTTTGATGAGGTAAATCTGGATCCATAGATTTAGGAGGGACGCAAGTCCCTCCTATTCTTCATCTTTGGGCCGCTTATACCGTCCATGGGGCGCCCATTCCGGCAAAGGAAGGCGCTGCATGGCTCCAAATATCCGCTCTTTCAGGTCCGGATAGGTCTTGCTCAGGTCAAACACCAGCTGCTTGATTTCCTCCCGCTTGGTGGTCTTATCCACCGGACAGCGGTTTTCAATGACCGGCAACGCCTGCCGTATCGCAAAATTATCCACCGTCTTTTCATGGATATAAAGCATGGGACGAATTTGGACAATCCCCGTCCGGTTCAGATCCGTCACCGGCTGGAAGCAGCTGATTCGTCCTTCATAAATCAGGGACATCACAAAGGTCTCCACCGCGTCATCATAATGATGCCCCAGAGCCAGCTTGTTAAAGCCTCGCTCCAAAATCGCCTGATTCAGCGCACCACGACGCATCTTGGCGCACATGGAGCAGGGATTCTTCTCCTTCCGGTGGTCGAAAATGATTGGAGCAATCTCCGTCTTTACAATATGATAAGGAACCTCCAGCTCCCGGCATAGCTTCTCCACAGCGATGTAATCCATCCCCAGACCCATGTCAATGGTGATGGCCTCCAGCTCAAACGACTTATTGAAATACTTCTTCAGCCCCGCCAGCAGCACCAGCAAAACCAGCGAATCCTTTCCGCCGGAGACACCGACAGCAATTCTGTCTCCCTCCCGAATCATATCATAATCGTCCACGCAACGGCGGACCAGTCCCATCAGCTTTTGCATAATTGAAAAATCTCCTGTAAATCACGAAAAATCGAATGTAAGCATACGAGAGCTTAAGCGAGTAAAACGGAGCTTTCGAGAGTTCACATATGATTTCATAAAAAATCCGAAAATAATGGTTGACATTTGATTTTGGGTGTGGTATAAAAATCAAGCGTCTTGGAGCTATTGTACTCCTTGCGCCTGAATTTGTCAAAATATTTTAACCTATCGGAGGAACGCATATGTCCACTACACTCGCTAAGAAGGAGACCCTGCAGCGCAAGTGGTATGTCATCGACGCTGCCGGCAAGCCCCTGGGCCGTACCGCTGTCACCGTCGCTAACCTGCTGCGTGGCAAGCACAAGGTCGATTTCACCCCCAACGTTGACTGCGGCGATTTCGTTATCGTCATCAACACCGACAAGGCCATCCTGACCGGTAAGAAGCTGGATCAGAAGACCTACTACCGTGTGTCCGGCTGGATCGGCGGTCTGAAGGAAACCAAGGCTCGCATCATGATGGAGAACCGCTCTGACTACGCTATGGAGCTGGCTGTCAAGGGCATGCTGCCCAAGAACTCCATTGGTCGCAACGCCATGACTCGCGTTCACCTGTACAAGGGTGCCGAGCATCCCCACGCTGCCCAGAAGCCCGAAGCCTGGACCCTGTAATTGGAGGTAACATAGTATGTACGAGAGCAAGAAGAAGTATTTTTACGGCACCGGCCGCCGGAAGTCCTCCGTGGCT
>JAZSEN010000104.1:0-2318 GCA_045531675.1 Faecousia sp. | reverse complement strand
CACCCGCTCGCTGCGCGTGGCCTGGGCCCTCATCACCACCGGCATCATCGGCAACATGACCGACCGCCTCCTGCAGGGCTTCTTCATCCCCGGCGCAGAAAGCAAGGGCTTCTTCACCAACCTCATGAGCGGCTACGTGGTGGACTTCCTCGACTTCTCCTTCCCGTGGATTCGCACCGAGATGTTCCCCTACGGCTACCACTGGCCCTCCTTCAACGTGGCCGATTCCTGCGTCTGCATCGCCGCCGCCCTCTTCGTCATCTCCAGCTTCTTCATGAAGAAGGAGGAAGAGAAACCAGCCTGATTCTGATTTTTCCCAACTACTGACCATGATAGCAGATACCCACATCAGCCAGCTTCTCGATACCTTCCTGACCCGAAGGGAAGATGAGGTGCTGGAGTTCAAGGAAGCTAAAAAAGGGCTCCAGACAGATGATTTGCGCAAATACATCTCGGCGCTCAGCAACGAGGCAAACCTGCGCCGCCGCGAATGTGCCTGGCTCATCTACGGTATTTCAGACAAATTTCCCCGGAAGGTTGTCGGCACAGAATACCAGGTTCCCGTCAAGCTCAAGCAGGATATCGCAGGCTCCATGACGGCCGGACTCACCATTCGCGAAGTTTACGAAGTGGAGCGGAACGGCAAGCGTGTGCTCATGTTCCAGATTCCCGCGGCGCCCAAAGGTATTCCCATCGCATGGAATGGGCATTATTTCGGACGCAACGGAGAAAGCACCTGCGCTCTCTCCATCGATAAGATTGAGGAAATCCGCCGCCAGACAGATGATGACTGGTCTGCCGGAATCATTGAGGATGCTACCATAGATGACCTGGATCCTCAGGCCATAGCCGTGGCAAAAGTGGAATTCCGCAAGCGAAATCCCAAATACGCAGAGGAAATGGCTGACTGGGACGATGCTACCTTCCTGAACAAAGCCAAGCTGACACGGCGTGGCAAAATTACACGCACCGCTCTGATTCTGCTGGGCAAGGATGAGGCAGAGCACCTGCTTTCACCCGCCGTGGCCAAAATCCGCTGGAACCTGAAAACCGTAAAAAACGAAGATAAGGATTACGAAATTTTTGGCATTCCTTTCATTCTGACCTCGGAGGAAGTCTACCGGAAAATCCGCAATCTGAAGTTCCGTTACATATTGAATGAGCAAAGTCTCTTCCCGGAAGAGCTGCTGCGTTACGAGCCTTTCTGCATTCGCGAATTGCTCTATAACTGCATAGCCCACCAGGATTACACCAAACGAGCCCGCATCAATGTGGTGGAATTTGAAGATCACCACCTCATCTTCTCGAACTACGGTACTTTCATTCCTCTTTCAATTGAGCGCGTGATTCAAGCCAATGCTCCGGAAGAATCCTACCGCAATCCCTTCCTGGTGGAAGCCATGCGCAATCTGAACATGATTGAAACCCAGGGCGGCGGCATACGCAAAGTGTATACCTTCCAGCGCAACAGGCTTTTCCCCATGCCGGATTACGATTTCTCCGAAGGCAAGGTGAAAACCACCCTGCCCGGTTGTATCATCAGTGAGGATTTTGCCCGTCTGCTCCAGCAAGATTCCGAGCTGCCTCTGCAAACGGTGCTGGCTCTGGACAAAGTTCAAAAGCAGCAACCGCTGAACGACGAAGAATGGAAAGACGTCAAAACCAGAGGGCTGGTAGAAGGCAGAAAGACAGCACCCTATCTGTCCCACTCGCTGGTTGAACTTCTGGACAACGATGTTCTTAAAGAACAATACGTCCAGAATAAGGCCTTTGATAATGATTACTATAAAAAACTCCTCCTTACCTATCTTGAAGAATGGGGAACCACCTCTCGCAGCAAAATCAATGCTCTCATTGAGAACAAACTGCCAGACTTCCTGACACCTGAGCAAAAAAGAAAAAAAATAGCCAATTTGCTGCTGCGTTTAAAACAAGCCGGAAAAATTACATTGACAGAACGCAACGAATGGAAACTAATTCAAAACAGCAACTAACATTTGAGCAAGTCTTGAGCAAGTCTTGAGCAAGTCTTGAGCAAGTCTTGAGCAAGTCTTGAGCAAGTCTTCAGCAAGTCTTCAGATATCCCATTTACAAAAAAAACATCGCATCCTTCTAACATCCAATACATTCCAAAAAGCATCACACATCCTCCCTTCCTGTCATTTCAAGTCGAACTGGAGCAAGTTTTGAGCAAGCAAGCATGAAGAAAATCATTTTCACCGCAATTCTTACCCTGCCCGCGCTGGCGGGGTTCAAGAGCACCACACAGGTGGTGCCGCTGAAGTTCGGGCAGGAGCAGGCCACCGTCATCTTCCAGA
>JAZSEN010000061.1:0-6534 GCA_045531675.1 Faecousia sp. | reverse complement strand
GCCATGGGAGCCAGGCAGTTGGTGGTGCAGGAAGCAGCGGAGATGATGTGATCGTCCTTGGTCAGGGTCTCGTGGTTGACGTTGTAGACGATGGTGGGCAGGTCGTTGCCAGCGGGAGCGGAGATAACGACCTTCTTGGCGCCGGCGTCGATGTGAGCCTGAGCCTTAGCCTTGCTGGTGTAGAAACCGGTGCACTCCAGAACAACGTCGACACCCAGCTCGCCCCAGGGCAGCTCAGCGGCGTTGGCCTTAGCGTAGATGGTGATCTTCTTGCCGTCGACAACGATGTTGTCCTCGCCAGCCTCGACGACGTGACCCATAGCAGCATAGTTGCCCTGAGTGGAGTCGTACTTCAGCAGGTGAGCCAGCATGGCGGGGGAGGTCAGGTCATTGATGGCGACGACCTCGAAGCCCTCGGCGCCGAACATCTGACGGAAAGCCAGACGGCCGATACGACCAAAACCGTTGATTGCAACTTTAACAGACATGTGAATTTCCTCCATTTCAAATCTTGCCGCGAAGCGGCATGGTAGACATTTGGAATGTGCGGCTATCGATATTTCCGCACGGATTCATTATACAATACTGGAAACCGCTTGTAAAGTATCAGTTTTGCAAAAAAGGCGGATTTTTTTGGGGCAAAAATCGTACGTTGTCACGAATATGTCACAAATATGGGGCAATGAGAAGACGCAGACCGGTTTGTGGGTAGCGTATTGTGCACTCATAGTTGCTTAGAAATGAATGTTATCCGACAGGGACGGTATGCTTACTGTAAATATCAACAAAAACCAATGTCACAAATTGTTCAAATATACAAAAATTCAATTTTCACCGTATAATGTACTCTGAAAACAATAGACGTTTAGCCCATCTTCTGCTATACTGTAAGTTAGCTAAATGTGGGTTTTCATACCCCGGCTGAAAATTTTAACAGGAGGAAAACAAATGAGAAACATCATCCGCAGATCCATGGGATTGTTGTTGGCTCTGGCAATGATTGCCGGCATGATTTATCTGCCCGCACCTGCTGCCAAGGCTGCCACCAACTATACCACTTCCGGTTCTACCGGCGGCACCACCCTGACGCAGTATGTTCAGGACGGCGCTACCCTGCAGTGCTGGAACTGGTCCTTCAACAACATCAAGGCCAATATGGGCTTGATTGCAAACCTGGGCTATTCCGCCATTCAGGTCTCTCCCCCTCAGGAGGGCAAGGAAGGCTCCGTCAATAAGCCCTTCAACAACTGGTGGGTTCTGTATCAGCCCATCAGCTTCAACATGAACGAGAACCCCAACAATGCCGTCGGTACCCGTGACGAGTTCATCGCCCTGTGTAACGAGGCTCACAAGTATGGCATCCGCGTCATCGTGGACGTCATCTCCAACCATCTGGCGGACAACGGCGGTACCACCATTACCCCCTCTCCGCTGATTCCTTCCGACATTCTCAACGACAGCTCCTGCTGGCACACTGAGTACAATGTCCAGTCCTCCAACTACTATGACCGCTACGATATCACCCAGCGGGCCATGAAGCTGCCTGACCTGAACACCGGCAACAAGAAGATTCAGAACTACGTTCTGAACTATCTGAAGGACTGCATCGACTGCGGCGCTGACGGCTTCCGTTACGACGCTGCCAAGCAGATTGAAACTCCCGACGATTACTACACCTACGCCAGTGACTTCTGGCCCACCATCATCAATGGTGCCAACGACTATGCTTCCTCCACCCGTGGCATTATGCTCTACCACTATGGTGAGATGCTGGCCAACCCCGATGACGGCGGCAATCTGCCTGTGACTGCTTACACCAAGTACATGAGCGTCACCGAGAACGCATGGTCCAACGATATCCGTCACTACATGCACTACGGTGATGTCAGCGGTATCGCCAACACCTTCGGCAAGGGCTACTTCAAGCAGTGCAACGCCGACAAGCTGATTCTGTGGGCCGAGTCCCACGATACTTACTGGGACGGCATCTGCAATGAGGACGAGTCCTGGTACTACGGTCCCAATCAGGCCTACTCCCATGAGGTCGGCCGTGATGCTCTGAACCGTACCTATGCTCTGCTGGCCGCCCGTGCCTACGCTATGAGCCTGTACTTCCCCCGTCCCAACGATATGCTGTATCAGGAGATGGGCGACATCGCCAAGACCGGCTGGTCCGATCCCGCTGTCAAGGCTGTCAACTGGTTCAAGAACCAGTTCGCCGGTCAGTCCGAGTACGTCTCCACCTACGGCAACTTTGCTTACATCGAGCGTGGCAACTCCGGCGTTGTGCTGATTAACGTTCCCGGCGGCGCTGCCTGGGCAAGCGTTCCCAACCACGTTCTGAGCGCCGGCACCTACAAGGATCAGATCACCGGCAACACCTTCACCGTTTCCGCCGACGGCTGGATTTACGGTGATATCGGCGACAGCGGTGTGGCCGTTATCTACAACGCCCCCACCTCCAGCTGCTCTCACGCTTCCCACGGTGCTGACGGCTACTGCTACGACTGCTACGAGTACGTCGGCCACAAGTCCGGCACTACCTGCTCCACCTGCGGTACTGCCTCCACCAAGACCATCTATCTGGAGAACACCGGCAGCTGGTCCACTCCCTACATCTACGGCTGGCACGACAGTAGCTCCGATGCTGTTACCAGCGGCTGGCCCGGCAATGCCATGACCAAGGTCAGCGGCAACATCTATAAGGCTACCGTGCCCGCTTCCGCCTCCAACGTGATTTTTAACGACGGCAACGGCACCCAGACCGCCAACCTGACCCCCTCCGTCGAGGGCGACACCTACAACTACTCCACCGGCTTCTGGACCAACCAGGGCGAGGTGTTCCTGGCAGACAACTACTATGTCTTCGGTAACATCAACGGCGCCGACTACAACGGCACGGAGTATATATTCCAGAACGGCACCCTGACCACCAGCTTCACGCAGGACAGCTACATCTTCATCTGCGACAGCAACGGTATCGAGTACTTTACCGAGGGCTGGCAGGGCGAAGTGAACTCTGTCACCATGTACCCCGGCGCACAGGTCACCAGTCACAACCGTCTGTATGTCCCCGGCGGCGTTCAGGTAACCCTGAGCCTGGTTGCCAACTCCGACGGCAGCCTGACCGTCAGCTACACCACCGGTGGCAGCACCTCCGGCGGCTCCACCGGCGGCACCACTACCACCACCCAGACCATCTATGTTGACATCACCGACTCCGGCTGGAGCAACGTCAATGTCTATGCTTGGGACGATACCACCGGTGAGTACACCGGCAGTTGGCCCGGCTCTGCCATGACCAAGGTCAGCGGCAACATCTACTCCTACAATGTATCCACCAGTGCCACGAAGATCATCTTCAACAATGGCTCTTCTCAGACCTCCAATCTGACCATCCCCACCGATGGTAAGAACCAGTATAACTACTCCTCCAGTTCCTGGAGCACCTACTCCAGCAGCTCCACCGGTGGCAGCACCGGCGGCAGCACCGGCAGCGGCAATGCGCCTGCTGACCCCTTCTACCTGTTCTGGGGCAACGGTGACGGCAGCGTCAGCCATACCGAATGGGATACTCCCTTCGTCAATGGCAAGCTGACCATCACCTTCAATGAACTCATGTATGTTTGGGCCATCAATCAGAACGGCGGCATCCAGTACATGACCGACGGCTGGCAGGGCAATGTGACCTCTGTCAAGCTGTATCCTCAGCCCAACCTGACTCAGCCCAACAAGCTGGTGGTTCCTGCCGGCACCCACACTCTGACTCTGAGTGACAATGGCGACGGCTCCCTGACGCTGTCCTACGGCGCTGGCGACTCCGGTAATACCGGCGGCAGCACCGGCGGCGATAGCGGTTCCACCGCCACCGGCGACTACTACCTGTTTGGCTACATCAACGGTGCCAACTACGGCTGCGAGGACGATTGGGAAACTCTGGGCAGCTATAAGTTCACCAATGGTAAGCTGACCACTACCTTCGCACAGGACAGCTATGTTGCCGTCAAGAGCGGTGACAATTCCAACTGGTATATGTTCCAGTCCTACTGCGATACCACCTCCGGCACTCTGTACAACACCTCCACCGGTAGCTCCGAGAAGATGTTCGTGCCCGGCGGCGTGGAAGTTACCTTCACTCTGGTTTCCAACTCCGATGGCACTCTGACCCTGAGCTACGCCACCGGCTCCTCCGGCGGCAGCACCACCGAGGATGCCTACAAGCTGGTCACCAGCATGGACGAAGTGAATGCCGGCGGTCAGTTCCTGATCGTTGCTCAGAACGGCACTGTCTACCGCATGATGTCCTACACATACAGCGGCACCACCTTCGAGTCCACCGCTGTTACCGTTTCCGGCAACAAGATTACCGGCACCAGTCTGCCTGCTTTCACCCTGACTCCTGTCACCGGCGGTTTTGATGCCACCGTGGGTACTGCCTCCATCGGCCACACCCTGACCATCACCCAGACTACCAACGGTTTCAAGTGCATCCTGGCAGATATCCCCAGCTATGGCTTGCTGTTCCAGAAGAGCACCAACCAGTTCAAGTTCGTGGGCGTGTCCAACGCCAACAACAGCGACTTCATGCAGGAGCTGCTGCTGTTCAAGTACGACGACGGCACTACCACCGAGTGCAGCCACAGCTACACCTCCAAGGTAACCACCGCCGCCACCTGCGACAAGGCCGGTGTCAAGACCTACACCTGCTCCAAGTGCGGCGACAGCTACACCGAGTCCATTGCGGCTCTGGGCCACAGCTACACCTCCAAGGTGACCACCGCTGCCACCTGCACCACCGCCGGTGTTAAGACCTACACCTGCTCCAACTGCGGCGGCACCTATACCGAGTCCATCGCGGCTCTGGGCCACAGCTACTCCAATGGCTCCTGCACCGTCTGCGGCGCAGCCGATCCCAGCACGATTGAGCTGGACTACTACCTGTTCGGCTATATCAACGGTGCCGACTACGGCTGCGGTGATGACCTGACCAACCTGGGCGAGTACAAGTTCGTCAACGGCTCCCTGACCGTTAAGTTCACCGAAGAGAGCTACGTCGCCGTCAAGACCAGCGATAATGCTTCCTTCTACATGACCAACGGCTATGTTGGCTCCGCCACCTCCGCAACTCTGTACAAGTTCACTGATCCCAACGCCACCAGCGCTAACAAGCTGATGGTTCCCGGCGACCAGACCGTCACCTTCACCCTGACCGAGAACTGGGACGGCAACCTAATCCTCAGCTACACTGTGGATGCATCCGATTGCCAGCACACCTCTCACAGCACCGACGGCATCTGCTCCACCTGCGGTGCCACCGTCGCTCACAGCTTCTCTCTGGGCGTTTGCACTATCTGCGGTGCTCAGGATCCCGACTACTCCGGCTATGAGTATTACCTGTTCGGATACATCAACGGTGCCAACTATGGCTGCGAGGAAGACTCCTCCACCATTGGCGATTACCTGTTCGTTGATGGCAAGCTGACTGTCAAGTTTGACTCCGACAGCTACATCGGCATTAAGGAAGTCAATCCCGGTGCCAAGTACGGTGCTGAGGTTGTTGGCTGGTACATGACCCAGTCCTATGTGGACACCACCAGCGCCACCTTCTACAACACCACCTCCGGCTCTGCTGAGAAGATGCTAATCCCCGGCGGCGTCAACGTGACCATCACCATGGTCAAGAACGACGACGGCACCATCTCCCTGAGCTACACCAAGGATTCCTCCTCCTCCTCCACCGAGACCGGCTACTACCAGGTCACCAATCTGTCTGATATCACTGACGGTGGCAAGTTCGTAATCGTTGCTCTGGTGAACGGCACCTACAAGGCTCTGACCACCAGCCTGACCAGCGGTAAGTTCGTTCCCGTGGACGTCACCGTTTCCGGCGGTGTTGTCTCCGGCAGCAATCTGCCCGTGTGGACCATCGAGGAGGTCAGCGATGGCATCACCCTGAGCGTTGACGGCTCCTACCTGAACTACAGCTCCAGCACCAACTTCAAGTTCGCTGATACCGCTTATTCCTGGTCTGTTACTGCTGGCGACAGTGGATACATCCTCAATGCTGTTGCTACCAGCCGTGGTATCTACTACCAGATTTCCAGCGGTAAGTTCGGCGCCTATGCTCAGTCCAACGCTACTTCCTCCAGCTATGTTTCCAACCTGTTGCTGTTCAAGTACCAGGAGGGCGGCTCCACCGAGTGCAGCCACAGCTACACCTCCAAGGTGACCACTGCTGCTACCTGCGATAAGGCCGGTGTCAAGACCTACACCTGCTCCAAGTGGGGCGACAGCTACACCGAGTCCATTGCGGCTCTGGGCCACAACTACTCCAATGGTTCCTGCACCGTCTGTGGCGCAGCCGATCCCAACGCCAGCACCGGTACCGTCGGCGACTACTACCTGTTCGGTTACATCAACGGCGCCAACTACGGCTGTGAAGAGGATTGGGAGAACCTGGGCGAGTACCACTTCGTCAACGGCAAAGTGACCGCTAAGTTCAATCAGGACAGCTACGTTGCCATCAAGACCAGC
>JAZSEN010000006.1:0-45688 GCA_045531675.1 Faecousia sp. | reverse complement strand
GACATTAAATAACGAACCCGGCTCTTTTACCAGAGCCGTCTTTCAGTTTATCAACAATTACAGCTTGTGGAACACAGGCTGGCGGTTTTCGAAGGTACAGACGTAGCCGAAGATATCCTTCAAAATGGCGCAGGCTCTGTCTGCATATTGTCCCACGCGGCTGGCGGTATGGGCATCCGAGCCCACGGTTACAATTTCTCCGCCCAGCTCATGGAACCGGCGCAGATATACTTCCGCAGGCAGGAAATCTCCGCAGCGGTCCACACCGCTGGTGTTAATCTCCATGCCCTTGCCTTTGGATACGAGGACTCGCAAAATTTCATCAATCAGCTCCTCATGCTCCGCAAAAGGCACAGCACGGGGTGCATGGTGGGCGCGGGCCTTGCCGATGTAGGTCAGATGTCCCAGAACATCGTAATCCGCATGGACTTCCACACATTTCAGGGTTTCCTCCAGATAACGGCGCTCCGCTTCAAATACGGTCTTTCCATCCCAGTATTCCCGATAATACACATCCAGTTCGTCCACAAAATGCACCGAACCCAGCACAAAATCAAAGGGGCGGCGTTTCAAATCCTCCTTCAGCTGGGGCGCATTGTAGGGCTTGATACCAAACTCCAATCCCCGGCGAATCTTCACATCGGGATGCTCCAGTACATCGTAGGTCCGATTGTACACCTGCGTATCGAACACCCACTCCTGCTTGTCCACGTTGACAAAATAGTCGATATGGTCGGTAAAGCAGATTTCCTTCAATCCGGCCTTCGCCGCCGCTTCCACCATGGATTCGGCGCTGTCGTGACCATCGAAAGACACGGTGGAGTGCATATGAAAATCAAACATTTTGTATTTCCTCCCAGAACTGACGGTATGCCGTTGGCAATGCCGCGCGTTTTTCTATTTCGTCAGCGGTCAGCCAAAGAAGCGCACCCTCCGGCTCCGCCACCTCTATATATATCCCCCGCTGCTCCCAGCGGATGTGGGTGAAGATATGCTTGCGATGAATTTGACGCAGAATTTCCTTCGGACGCAGTCCCAGCCGCTCTACCGCAAGCAAAGCCTGCTCCGGCTCCAGCCAGCCTTCCATATCAGGAAATTGCCACAATCCGGCAAGCAGTCCGGAATCCGGACGTTTCTTCAGTCCGTACCGCCCGTCGCAGGACAGTATCAGCACCGTCCGTTCTTCAACGCGGCGGGAGGCTTTTAGTTTTTTCACAGGATACTGTTCCGCTGTGCCATGAATGGCGCCACAACAAAAACTCCGGCAGGGACACTCTGTGCATCGGGGCGACCAGTTTGGACCACAGAGGGTAGCGCCAAGCTCCATCAACGCCTGCGTAAAAGCGCCTGAGCGCTCCGGATACACTGCCGCTAAAGCATTTCGTACCGCTTTCTTATATTGTGGGGAGTCGATGGGTGTGCCATCCTCCGTCAGGCGGGACACCACGCGCAGCACATTGCCATCCACAGCTGGTGTCTTCAGTTCAAATGCTATGGAGCAGATGGCACCGGCAGTATACTCGCCGATTCCCGGCAATGCCAGCACTTGTTCGTAGCCTTGAGGAAAAATGCCACCGTGCTGATTCACAACGACCTGCGCCGCCTTTTTCAGGTTGCGGACCCGACTGTAATACCCCAGCCCCTCCCACAGCTTATGAAGCCGGTCGTCATCCGCCTCAGCCAGCATTTCTACCGTGGGCATCTCAGCAAGAAAGCGCTGGTAGTATCCCTTCACCGCTTCCACACGGGTCTGCTGCAGCATAATCTCCGACAGCCAGATGTGATATGGACTCCTGTCCTGTCGCCACGGCAGGTCACGTTTGTGTTCATCGTACCACGGAAGCAATGCCGTTGGCAGTTTTTCAAATACATTATCCATTGGCCTACCTCCTGTATAGCATTTTACACGATGCCGTTCTGCCTGTCAAGAATACCGGTTTTGACAAATGACCGCACATCTGCTACAATATAGAAAACATTTCAGGAGGCTTGCTATATGAAATTCCGCCTGCTTGCGTTGCTGCTTTGCATATGCGCCGTGCTGTCGCTGATGCCTGCCGTCTACGCCGAGGACAATGCCGCAACCGATATCACAGCCGAAACCCAATTCACAGGTACCGGTTACGATGATTACCGTTTTCTTAATGACGGCAACATCAAAACCTACAAGCGCTCCGCCGGTGATGCTTCCATCACTCTGACCAGTTCCACCGGTATCGGTTCGCTCTATCTGATGTTTGATGTGGAGTACGGCACCTACACCATCACCGATAACGATTCCGGGAAGTACATCACTGCAGGTTATTACGGCTTCCTTCACGAATTTGTTGACCTGTCCACACTCGGAACCCCCACCTCGCTGACCATTGCTTTCAACAACGGTCCCGTTCGAATCAGCGAAATCTTCGTGTTCACCCCCGGCGAAACCCCTGATTACGTTCAGCGGTGGGATTTGCCGCTGGAGGGTAAGACGGATATTCTTCTGTTCTCCACCCACGGCGATGACGATCAGCTGTTCTTCGCCGGATTGCTGCCTTTGTATGCGGGCGAAAAGGGTTGCAATGTGCAGGTAGTGTACATGACCGACCACCGCAATAGCACCAAAGCACGGACCCATGAGATGCTCAATGGACTTTGGGCTGTCGGCGTTACCGCTTATCCGGTGTTCGGTGATTTTGACGATTTCCGTATTGACGATTTGAAGGGGACCTATCGGGAATATGCCGCGCGCGGTGTGACCGAGGAGCAGCTGCAGTCCTTTGTTGTGGAGCAATTGCGCCGGTTCAAGCCGCTGGTGGCAGTAGGTCACGACATTAAAGGTGAATATGGTCACGGTATGCACATGGTTTACACTGACCTGCTGATTAAGGCGCTGGATTTGAGCAACGACCCCGCCGTTTTCCCCGAGCTGGCAGAAAAGTACGGCGTGTGGGAAGTGCCCAAAACCTACCTGCATCTGTACGGCGAGAACAAAATCGAAATTGATTACGATCAGCCTTTGTCTGCTTTCAACGGCATGACCGCCTTCGAGGTTTCCCAGAAGCTGGGCTACCCCTGCCATGAATCCCAGCAGTACACCTGGTTCACCGGTTGGATCAACGGTAAAAGTGAAAAAATCACAAAAGCCACACAAATCGCTACCCACAATCCCTGCCAGTTCGGTCTGTACCGCAGTAGTGTTGGCGAGGACGTGGCAAAGAATGATTTTCTGGAAAATGTCGTTACATATGTAGAGCTGGAACGGCAGGAGCAGGAGCGACTGGAACAGGAACGGCTGGAACAGGAACGACTGGAGCAGGAGCGGCTGGAACAGGAACGACTGGAACAGGAACAGCTGGAGCAGGAACGTCAGGAACAGGAACAGCAGAAACAGGAGATACAACAAACCAAACAGGATAACACAAACAAGGCGATAACCGCTATGATTGTCCTGTTGATTGTACTGTTCGTTCTTTTTGTATTGACCCTGATTGCCCTGCTGAATCGCAGAAAAAAGTCTGCAAAAAAATAATTTCGAAAAAGCAAAAAAAGTGCTTGCATTTTGAATCATGATGTGCTAATATATCTAGGCACGTCGCGAGACGAATGCATGCGCCGATAGCTCAGTTGGATAGAGTGACTGACTACGAATCAGTAGGTCGGGGGTTCGAGTCCCTTTCGGCGTACCAAGAGTAACAAATCCGAACTTTTTACCAGTTGGTGAAGGGTTCGGATTTGTTGTTTTTTTCAACAGGGACTCGAAAAATAAAATGTGGCGCGGATGAGCGCCACTCGCGACGGCTCGACGGAGCGAAACTATGATTGTTCGAGTCCCATTCGGCGTGCCAAAAAAAAAGGGAGGGCAATAGCCCTCCCTTATTTTTTGGTACCGAAGGGACTCGTAAGGGCGGCCGAGCGCAGCGAGGTAAAAAAGTGTCCGGTGGACACTTTTTTAGTCCGTGGGAGAGTCCTTTGATTTGCGGACGCATCCGGTACGGATGTGGACGCAGATTAAAAACTGCCCATGAGATGCAACAGTTCGGCGGCTTTCGTTTCTTTCCGGCTTAGTTATTGATAAAAATATTAACTATTTATTCAAGTCATACTTGCATTTCTCATTTTAGAGTGATATACTGTTGGCGTATTCCATAAAAATCGGAGGGTTACACCGTGAATTCTAGTAAAAAATATATTGCTGAAATGATTGGAACCTTCGCTCTGGTTATGTTCGCATGCGGCACTGCCGTTATGGTTGGTTGCAAATCTTCTCCCGGATCTGGCTATCTGATTACCGCTCTGGCCTTTGGTCTGGTTGTTGTTGCCATGGCTTATTCCATCGGTAACATCTCCGGCTGTCACATCAATCCTGCTGTTTCTCTCGCCATGCTGGTCAGCGGCAGAATGTCCTTTAAGGATTTCTTCGGGTATGTGGTCGCTCAGATTACCGGTGCTTTCCTCGCCACCGCGGTGATGCTGATTGTCATGGGTAAACAGGTGGGTTTCGGTGCCAACAGCTTGTACAATGATTCCATCATTAAGTCCCTGATTATCGAATTCATTCTTACTTTCGTCTTTGTTATCACCGTTCTGGGCGTGACCTCCAAGAAAGAATACCAATCTGTTGCAGGTCTGGTCATCGGTCTGTCCCTGACTCTGGTACATCTGCTGGGTATCTCCTTCACCGGCACCTCCGTCAATCCTGCCCGCAGTCTGGCTCCCGCTGTGCTGACCGGTGGCGATGCACTGGCCAATGTATGGGTATTCATTGTCGGTCCTTTTGCCGGCGCTCTCATGGCCGCTCTTGTCTATCAGGTTCTGACTGAAAACGATGAGCCTGCCTCCAAGGATTCCCCCGAGGAAGTTCCTGCCGCAGAATAACACATCACCCCTGTTCACATTGAACAGGGGTGTTTCTGTTTTATGTTTTAAACCATATATTGTCATCCGTCTGCGAATCGTTTCACACCGTTACAATATTTTCTTCTGAATACAATTATTCATTGACAAGCGCAGCAAAAACTGATAAAATAGCATAGAAAGAGTCCGCAACTGCATTGGTCTTTTATGAAACTTCCACAATCCCAGTGCCATTTGCGGAGAAAATATTTCAGAAGGGAGCGTATCGCGTTTCCGCGCGGTACAACGTTTGACATGAAGCAGTTCAAAAGAAGCTTGTCTATGATTCTTGCGCTGGTCATGCTGATGTCCATGGTCTATCTGGCACCCCTGCCCAAGGCAGAGGCCGCCAACGCCAGCAGCTACATCTCCACGACTTACGCATCTTACCTTAGTGTTAAGACCACTCAGGCCACCGCCCTGAGAGAGTCTCCCACTACCGGTGCCTCGGCTAAGTATACTCTGCCGACAGACACCATGCTCACTGTCAAGGCTTTGCACAAAAGCACCGCCAACACCTACTGGTATGAGGTCCTGTTCTACAACATGACTCTCTACGTGGATGCCACCGCCACCACCAAGGTCAGTCATTTAACCGGCGACGTCAGCATCTCGGGTGTTCGCTCCCCTGCCTCCCTTGCTTACGGTCAGTCCTTCGGTATCGAGGGTGACATCAAATCCACTTACAATAAGCTGGGCAACATTACTGCCAGCATGCATCTGGGCACCGATACCACCCGTGCAGCGGCTCTGTCTGCCTCTGCCAATGCCAATGGCAAGTCCTACTCCCTCGATGGCAGCACCGTCGACAACAGCCTGAGCTTCGGCAGCCTCAACCCCGGTGTGTATACCTACCGCCTGACCGCCGAAGCCGTCAGCTACTACATCGACGACAGCGACGCTTTCGCTACCTCCACCCAGACCGTGGTCCTGAATACGCAGGAGTGTGTCGTCACCGACTGGAGAAACCCCAACGACGATCTGGCCTTTGGTATCGACGTCTCTACTTGGCAAGGCTCTATCGACTGGTCTCAGGCTCGGTACGATATCGACTTTGCTATCCTGCGTATCGGTTTCTCTGAGACTCTGGATAACCGCTTCCTGGAGTATGCCGCCGCTTGTGAGAAGTACGACATTCCCTACGGCGTGTATCACTACTCCTATGCTTTGAGCGGTAGTGAAGCAACGGCAGAAGCTGAATTCGTCATCAGCACCCTGCAGAATAACGGCTATAATCCCAAGCTGGGCGTCTGGTTCGATATGGAAGACGGTACTCAGGCCGCACTGGCAAACTCCACGAAAGAATCTCTGGTAATCAACTTCTGTGACACCATTGCCGCTGCCGGCTATCTGCCTGGTTTCTACGGCTTCACCAGTTGGTTCACCACCTCTTTCCAGAACAGCTATCTGTCTTCCATCCCTGTGTGGATTGCACAGATTGACGGCTTCAGCTCCAACGGCACTGCCACCCATGACGGCGGCACCTGGCTGTGGCAGTACTCCTGGGAAGGCAGCATCAGCGGCATCAGCGGCGACGTTGACTGCAACCTCTGCTATGCAGACTTCTCTATCTTCAACAGCGATACCACCTATCTGTCCAACTGTACCAAGTATCCCGCCCGCTCCAAGGGTAAGACCACTTCTTCCGTGACCATGCGTCAGTACCCCAGCTCCAGCTATTCTTCTATGGGTACTATTTCCTCCGGCACTACCGTGGAAATCACCGGCCTGTACAAGAACGCCTCCAACGAATACTGGTACGAAGTTAAGAACGGTAATTCCGTTGGCTATATCTCTGCTTCCTATGTGACGGTCTCTGAGTTCCTGTATGATGATATTGCTATTCAGAACCCCACCATGGCCAGCAATCTGAATTCCGGCGCTACCTACTACCTGAACGGCAATCTGACCTCTCTGTACAACAATCTGTCTACTGTTTACGCCAGAGTCTACTCCGGCGAGGACACTCAAGCTTCTCCCCAGCTCTCCAGCAGTGACAACTGCAACAGCAAGTTCTATAACCTCACCGACAGCACCGTTTGTGACAACATGGTCTTCAGCGGTCTGTCTAGCGGTTACTACACCTACGAGATTTCCGCAGATGTGAAGAACTACTACATTTCTGGCGGCACCCTTGCCAGCAAGAGCAAGAACGTTGTTGTCTGGACGGCTCCCTTCACCATTGGCGGCGCCGCCATCACACCTCCCGCACAGATGGTCTGCTCTCACAATGTGGTCACCGATCCTGCTGTGGCAGCTACCTGTACCACCCCCGGTCTCAGCGCCGGCACTCACTGCTCCAAGTGTAACGTTGTCCTGACCGCTCAGACCACTATTCCCGCCACCGGTCACAGCTATACCGCCAGCTCTGAGGCTGCCAACTGCCAGAACTATCAGCTGTTCCACTACACCTGCACCAAGTGCGGTCACAAGTATGACATCTCTGCTGACCAGCTCGCTAACTGGAGCGAAACCAAACCTCTGGGCGTGCCCAGCAATCAGATTGAGTCCAAGACTCAGTACCGCTATGCTACCTGCACTTCTTCCACCTGGGTTGAAGATTCCAGCAAGACCCTGCTGTATGTCAACAGCTGGCCCTCCGGCTTCAGCACCAGTAGCAGCCTTTACTCCACCTACAACAAGAAGAGCAGCAAGGTAACTACTTCCGAAACCACCACATCCAAGATTGTGGTCAATTCCGATAAGGTTGTGGGCTATCTGTATTACCACTGGTGCTACACCGATTCCTACTACTCCACAGAGTATAAAAATGGTAGCTACACCACCTTCCACGCCTACTACGATACCACTTCCCCCAGCAACTACACTTGCGATACCTCCGATATGAGTTACAAGACCTCTCACTCCACCTGCTCCAACTCCAACTGGTACTTCGTGGCTGAGGTCTACGGTCAGAACTACACCACCTACAAGCCTTCCAGCGACGGTCAACAGTGGGGTCCCTGGTCCGCATGGAGCGATACCGTCTACACCCCCATTGCCAATACCCGTAAGGTTGAAACCCGCACCGTTTACCGTTATACCGGCGCGACTCTGGGTAACCACGTTATGGTCAATGGTTCCTGCTCCGTCTGCGGTCTGTCCTGTGTCCACAGTTACTCCGGTGGCTTCTGCACCAAGTGCGGCGCCAGCGAGCCCAACAAGGATTACTACCTCTTCGGTTACATTAATGGTGCGGACTACGCCTGCGAGGGAGATTACGCTAACATCGGCAGTTACCTCTTCGTCAACGGCAAGCTCACCGTTACCTTTAACCAAACCAGCTATGTCGGCGTCAAGACCGGCGACAACGCAAACTGGTACATGACCAACGGCTGGCAGGGCGAGGTTAGCTCCGCTACCCTGTATAACACCTCTGTTATCGGTGACAGTGCTGACAAGATGTGGGTCCCCGGCAATGTGGAAGTGACCTTCACCCTTGTGGAAAACAGCGACGGTACCTTGACCCTGAGCTATTCCACCTCTGTTTGTGTCCACTCCACCCACAATACTTCCGGTATTTGTGTCAACTGTGGCGAGGCCGTCAACCACACCTTCGTGGATAATGTTTGTACCGGCTGTGGTAAGGCCATGACCATCCCCACCCTGACCCCCAACTATCCCACTGTTTCCTTCCAGGGCGCCATCATGCTGAACATCTACTACACAGTGGCCAACATTGGTGATTTGAAGCCCGAGGATATGGGCCTGCTGGTCTTCACCACCGCACAGCCCAACGGCACCATCAATACCGCTTCCTCTGTTGTTCCCGGCGCTACCGTCAGCGGTTCCAAGTACATTGTTCACACCAACGGCATCTCCGCCAAGAATCTGGGTGACACCCTGTACTTCAAGGTTTATGCTAAACTGAACGATGGCTCCTATATCTATAGTAACATGATTTCCACCAGCCCCAAAGCCTATGCACTGAGCCTGCTGAAGAGCACCTCTTCCGACACCTACATCAAGTCTCTGTGTCTGGCAATGCTGAACTACGGCGCAGCCGCTCAGCAGTATTTCGGTTATAAGACCTATGATTTGATGAATGCTTCCTTGTCTACTACGGCTCAGAGCAAAATCGAGAGCTATAACACCTCCATGATGGATGATGTGGTTACTGCTACTGGCGTTAAGAGCGCTGCTTTCGTGCGGAACACCACTGCCTTCCCCAAGATGTACCCCACTGTCTCCTTCGAGGGCGCTTTCTCCATCAACTATCACTTCACTACCGGTTTGCCTGTTGATAACAACGTAACCATGTACTACTGGACCGCCGACACCTACAACAATGTCAGCCAGTTGACCCGCACCAACGCCAACGGCTCTATTGTAATGACGAATGAAGGCGGAGTATATCGTGCAGCAGTCAGCAATATTTCTGCCAAGGATATGGACTCCACCATCTACGTCGCCGGTGTCTACACCTCCGGCGGTACTACCTACACCACCGGCATCATCTCCTACAGTCTGGGTCAGTACTGTGAGAGCATCGCCGGCAACAGCAGCAATGCCGCTCAGGATCTTGCTCAAAAGACCGCCATCTACGGCTACTATGCCGAACGCTACTTCGATTACATCGGCACCTAATCATTCCCACAATCCCGCCTCCGGCTACCGGAGGCGGGATTTTTCTTTCAGCATTGCTTTTCCTTATGGACATCCGCCGCTTTACAATATATAATGTAGTAAAACAACGAAAGAGGGATACCCTATGGAATTACTGACAGGACGTCCGGTGGATTTGACCAACCGGCTGGACAAGGAAATTCGGGTCTATGATTTGCTGGATTCGTTGAAAATCCAATATCAGCGCATCGATCACGAAGCCGCTATGACCATGGAGGCCTGCGCCGCCATCGACGAAGCTCTGGAAGCCACCATATGCAAAAATCTACTGCTGTGCAACCGGCAATGCACCGAGTTCTATCTGCTGATGCTCCCCGGTGACAAGCCCTTCAAAACCAGTGTCCTCTCCAAACAGATTGGTTCCTCACGGCTGTCCTTTGCCGGTGCGGAATATATGGAGGAATTTCTGGATATCACCCCCGGGTCTCTCAGCGTGCTGGGTCTGATGAATGACACGAATCATCGGGTTAAGCTGCTGGTGGACCGCGATTTACTCAACGGAGAATACATCGGCTGTCATCCCTGCATCAACACCTCCAGTCTGCGGCTGCGTACCGCAGATCTGATGGAGTGCATCATCCCTGCCATGAATCACCCTGTGACCATGGTGGATTTGCCCGGAGTGTGAGCCATGGGAACGATTTTTGAAATTTCCGACTTTTCCGCTCCGGAACTGGACGTTTACGCCCGACTGACAGAAGCTCAGCTTCTGAATCGGTTCGAGCCTGCCAAGGGAATGTTCATTGCCGAAAGTCCCAAGGTCATTCATCGGGCGCTGGACGGAGGCTGTATTCCTGTTTCACTTCTGATGGAACGGAAAGACATTGACGGATCTGCTGCGGATGTAATCCGGCGTTGCGGTGATATCCCCGTATTCACCGCCGAACGTGATGTTCTTGCGCAGCTGACCGGCTATCATTTGACCCGTGGTGTGCTGTGTGCCATGCGCCGTCCGGCATTACCAGAAGTGGAAACAATCATCTCTGGTGCCAGACGTATCGCAGTACTGGAAAATGTGCAGAACCCCACCAATGTGGGAGCGATTTTCCGCAGCGCTGCCGCTCTGGGAATGGAGGCAATTCTACTGACTCCCGGCTGCAGCGACCCATTGTACCGCCGCAGCGCCCGTGTCAGCATGGGTACGGTATTCCAGATTCCATGGACATTCATCGGTGATTCCATCAACGATTGGCCGGAACCGGGTATGGAACGGCTCCGTAGGCTGGGGTTCAAAACCGCCGCCATGGCATTGTGCGACGATTCTCTGTCCATCGATGACCCCCGACTGGCGCAGGAGGAGCGACTTGCAGTCATTCTCGGCAGCGAAGGCGACGGTCTGACCAATACCACCATTGCGCAATGCGACTACACCGTTAAAATCCCCATGTATCACGGCGTGGATTCGCTGAATGTAGCTGCCGCCAGCGCGGTAGCTTTCTGGGAGCTGCGCGCAAAATAACAACTAAAAGCCACGGCACCAAGCCGTGGCTTTCATCTTTTAAACAGGAAATTATCGTTTGTTCTTTCACGTTGCGGCGAGGAGGAGACACAGGGCGAACAAGGCGGTGATTGCCGCAATTATTCCCAATCCTGCCAGCAGCCAACCTTTCAAACGGCTTTTTCGTGGGGGCAGCTGTTCCGCCACCGGTTCCGGATTCTGATACAGCTGCTCCGGCAGGGGCTCTCCCCTATCCCGATGGGCTTTATAGGCTTGAATCTCTTCTTTACTGCCATAAACCTGATGAGCGTTTCCGATATCCACCAGACTCCCTTCCATACTGCGGTGGATAGATGGATTGTAGGTCAGCAGAGTCTTTTCCCGTTCCAGAATAGGGTCCGGAATGGGTACCGCCGACAGCAGACTCCGCGTATACGGGTGCAATGGATGTCGGAACAGTTCCTCCGCTTCAGCCACTTCCACAATTCTGCCCTTACAAATCACGCCAATGCGGTCCGACACATACCGCACCACCGACAAGTCATGGGCGATGAACAGAAAGGTTGTTCCATGGTCACGTTGGAACCGCTTCATCAGATTCAGCACCTGAGCGCGAACGGACACATCCAGCGCCGAGATAGGCTCGTCCGCCACAACCAGCTCCGGCTCCATAATCATAGCACGGGCGATGCCGATGCGTTGCCGCTGTCCGCCAGAAAACTCATGGGGATACCGGCTCAAATGCTCCGGAAGAAGTCCCACCTCCTCCATGATGCGCTCTACCTTCTGCCGCCGCTCCGCTTCACCTTCATACAAACGAAAATTCCGCAGTCCCTCCGACACGATTTGCTCCACCGTGGACCGTTCGTTTAAGGAGGCAGCCGGATCTTGAAACACCATCTGGATTTTCCGCTTCAGCTGCCGCTGTGCGCCGTGCTTTCCGTCGATGCGCTGACCCTTATAAAGAATCTGTCCGGCGCTGCAGGGATTGATGCCCATAATCGCCCGTCCGATGGTGCTTTTTCCGGAGCCGGACTCCCCTACCAGCGCAAATATCTCCCCTTTCTTGATATCCAGACTGGCATTGTGTACCGCCAGCAAATCGCCAAAGCGTATATCCACATTCTCCAGCCGCATCAGGATTTCCTCATTCATCAGTCTCGATCCTCTCCTTCCACCAAACGACTGTGCAAATTCCGTATTTGCTCCGGCGGCTCCACTTTGGGGCATCTGGGGTCCAGAAGCCATGTTCTGGCACTGTGAGTCGGGGTGATTGGAAACATAGGCGGCGGCAGCAGCATATCGATTTTCATGCGGTGGGGATTGCGCGGCGCGAAGGAATCTCCCTGAATCACACGGTGCAGCGAGGGCGGCGCACCGGGAATACTGTACAGTGGGTGATCTCGCTGTGCCAGTTGGGGCAAGCTTGACAGCAGCGCCCATGTGTATGGGTGTCGAGGGTCATAGAATATTTCTTCCGCCGTGCCCAGCTCCATCACCTGTCCGGCATACAACACCGCCACCCGGTCCGCCATATTTGCCACCACACCCAAATCGTGGGTGATGAAGATGATACTGTATCCCAACTCCTGCCGAAGCTGGCGTATTAAGTCCAGAATCTGTGCCTGAATGGTTACATCCAGCGCGGTGGTAGGCTCATCACAAATCAGAATTTGCGGACGACAGCACAGTGCAATGGCAATTACAATCCTCTGCCGCATACCGCCGGAATACTGGAATGGATAATCGTCAAAACGGCGCTCCGGATCTGATATCCCCACCTTTGCCATCATCTCCAGCGCACGGATTCTGGCAACAGAACGGGAGCAGCCTTGATGGGCAATGATGGGGTCCATCAACTGCCGTCCGATGGTAAGGATGGGATTCAGGGAGGTCATGGGGTCCTGAAAGACCGTCGCAATCTTTCCGCCACGAATCTGCGCCCAGTCACGGCGACGGTGCAGTTTCGTCAGGTCCTGTCCCTCGAAGAGAATCTGTCCGCCCTGAATGTGACCGTTGGACTCCAGCATGCCGGAAAAGGTCTTTGTCAGCACGGATTTTCCGGAGCCGGATTCCCCCACGATGGCCAGCGTTTCCCCTCGATGCAACTCAAGGTCGATGCCCCGCAGCGCGGTCAGCAGCTGACCGCGGACGCGGAAGCCTACCTCCAGATTCCTGACGGATAATATCACCTTGTCATCCATTACCCTACCTCACTTGTGATTTACTAAACATGCTGCTTGGGGTCGGAGGCATCGCCGAGGTTTTGTCCGACGACATAAAGCACCACAGTGATGGCCGATGCCACTACCACCGGACTCCAGAATTCCATTCCCCACCCCGGTGTCAGCATGGCGCTCTGGGCGGACTGAATCAGCTTGCCCAGCGACATCTGGCTGATGCCCATGCCGATATAGCTCAAAAACACCTCATAGGAAATATAGGATGGAATCTCCGCCGCCGCCAGCGTGACTATCACAGAAGTCATATAGGGCAGCACGTTTCGCAGCAAAATCCGCCACGTCGGCGTACCCAGACAGCGGGATGCCAGATTGTACTCCCGATCGCGAATAATCATCACCTGCGTCCGGATGAAATAGGCGATGCCCAGCCACCCCGTTACCGTCAGCGCCAGCACCATAGTCCAGAAGGTGGGGGACAGAATCAGGACCAGTACACTAATCAGCAGAATATAGGGGATATTGGCAAGGATGTTATACACCTCGGTCATCACCTTATCCACCCGCTTGGACAGTCCCCACACAGCGCCCACTGCCACACCAATGGTCAGATTGATCAGTGCCACCACCAGCGCCAGCGAAATGGAGATTCCAGCGCCGTACCACACCGCATCAAAGGTGGACTGTCCCGCAGGACCGGTACCGAAAATCCATTTCAGTCCGAACCCGTATTTCTCAACTGCTTCCTGTGGGCTCAGGTGACGGCTTTCCGGATCTAGAAGATGGAGATAAGGATCCACATCCGGATCATAGCCAATCATCGCTGGGTACACGAAGGCAAAGGTCACAATCAGCACCAGCAGTCCCAGCAGCAGATAGTTGGTTTTCTTCGAGAAAAACACCCGCCACACACTGCGCCAGTAGGAATAGGTCGGCGCATCGATTTGCTCTTCGGTTTCAGAATCGTACTGCACCGGAGCGAACAGTTCCTCCGGCGTGCCGTAGGCACTCAAATCCTCCATATCACCCTCTCCTTTCGCTGAGCCGGATACGGGGATCCACCGCCGATACTGTCAGATCTCCCAGAATCACTGCCAACACAGATATCACCGCATAAAACAGGGTCAGGCCCACGATGACGCCGTTATCGTAGGCACCGATGGCATCGGTCAGCAGCCCACCGGCTCCCGGCACCGTATACACCCGTTCCGTCACGATGGCACCCACCAGCGCCCCCAGTACACTGGCAGGAAGTCCGTGAAATATTGGAATAGCGGCGTTTTTCAGCACATGACTCCTGAAAATCTTCCCCTCGCTCAGTCCGTTGGAGCGAGCAAAGCGGACATAATTGGCATCCATCTGATCGATGGTATAGCGGCGAAGCCACTTCATCAGATTCGCCGCTGCCGGAAGTCCCAGCGAAATCACCGGCAGCACATACATCGTCGCCCTGGGACTTTCCACATCAAAGGACGTGGGCAGTCCCAGCCGTTCTCCCACGGACCGAAACAGGAAGATATACGCCAGCGTGGGCACCGCAATGATGGCAATGACGTAGCCGGTGCCCAATCTGTCCGCCAGCCGTCCTTTGTGCCGTGCCATCCACATTCCCAGAGGGATACCGATGCCATAGGCCAGCACCACCGCCAGTATGCCGATGACGAAGGAATATCCCAGCTTACTCAGGCCTTCCTTGCGGGTGGTGACATTGGTATAGTCATCGGTGAAATGGGATTTCACCAACGCATCTCCCTCTGCCAGAGAGCCCTGAACATAGGTGGCAGAATGCAAATCATCTGCGCTGAGCGTTTCCAGACCTGTGGGGTACACCACCATTTCCTGACGGCGTTTCCCCTGAGAACCGGTCATGGTGTCGTAGACGTCCACGCCCTGATTCACCGAATAGGATCTTCCCAGCTCCACCGTTACCAAATTCTGATGGAGATAGGGAAAACTGCTGTCGAAGTACAGCAGATACTTATGACGCGTGCCGTTGCCCATAATCGCTGGCGAGAACCGCTCACCGCCATAGGCAGGGTCGAACCATGTGAAGGTGATTCCCCGTTCCCCCACATCCCCTTCCGCCGCATGGATATCGTCGATGGTAACGATGCCGGTGAGCCATTCCCGGAATCGTGGCAGAAACGGCACATCCCGCGAGGCAAATAGTCTTGGCTCGCCGCCCTCCTGATATTTCTGTCCCCGAGTACGGGCATTCAGGCGGGTGACGGTATACCCCTGTGATTCATAATAAGAAGTGAAGCGCTGCACATACTCCGCCGCAAGTGCATCGTCCTTTTGGGGCGTGTCGCCCAGCTTCACCGGCTCTAAGCCCTCCTCGGCCAGATATTCAGCAAAGCTCACATAGTCCACATAGCCGTAGTTTTCCCACTGCTGCATCATATAAACCTGTCGAGCATTGCCGCGCTGACGGGAATACACGCTGTCCTGCGCAAAAATCAAATTCCGGTCCAGACAGGCATAGGTCAGGGCCATGACCACACCTGCCACAATCACCACCGAAATCACACCTCGTAGGATACGTCCAAGCAGATATCTCCCCATGTCTAGAAAATCCCCAGCATCCGGGTCATATAGCCCTCATAACCCGGAAGCAGCGCACTCAGATAAGTCTGGGGATCACCATAGTCCGGTCCCCAGCCGGACAAATCATAGACATCGTAATTGGATTCGTCGCCGGATGAGGTGTAGTAGCCGGCATAGTAGACCTGATCCTTTTCCGGACAGGAAATCAGCCGCACCTCCACCGCATCGCCCAAGGTCCGCTCCACGGACAGCTTGTAGGCATAAGCGCGGTTGGTCTGGGTGTCACCGCCGGAGAAATATGGCAGGTCGATAATCACCGGTGCGTCCTCGCTGATTTCGATACCCTGCTCCTTCAGCTCCCGAAGTGCCATTCCCAGCTCCGACACCGCCGCATCCGGATTATACCAGCCATCAAAGCCGTCAGATGAGCCAAGTCCTGCCTCCGCCTTCGGGTCAAAGACTTGAATTTTTACGCCGTCGGCGTCCAGCTGATCCTGCATGATTCGACCGTAGGGCGTGCCTGCCGGATAGGTGACAGAGTTTCCGCCAATTCGCACCGATACCTGTTCCGTCAAGGTCACAAAGGTACCGGGAGTGAAGGAATTTCGCAGAGAAGTATATTTTAAGGTTTCGCCGGCAGTCTGGGCGTTATACACCGAGCGGTCCAACGCATGGGACAGCGCCCGACGGAAATGGACATTTCGCATGGCGGACACGGTCCGTGACAGCTCCAGCGCGTTCTTGTCCGTGGCGGCAGAGCCATCGTTGAAATTGGCCAACGCCTGCCGGTCCAGATTGTAAAATGCGAAATAAGTGGTGGCATTGCAGGCGGAAACATGGGCATAGCGTTTGAAATTGCCGTCCGCCATGGACTTTTCCACCGATGCTGAATTCAAGGCTGTGCCGTCGATGGCACCGGAAAGGGTGTCATGGTAGGACTTCATGGCATCCTTGCCGTCATCAAAACGCCAAACTACACTTTTAATGGGCAGCTCCTGCCGGTACTGGGGATTAGCGGAATAGACGATGGTATTCTCCGCCGTGGCGTTGGTCACCAGATAAGGACCGCAATAGGCGATGTGGTCGGGACTTTTGCCATAGGTGTAGGAAGTGGCGGAGGGATCATAGTCACCGCCGAAGCGACCTCCCCGGGAGGTATAATAAGAACGGCTCAAGGGTGCGAACACACTATATCCCAGCATGGTCATGAAATACGGAATGTCTCCTGTCAGAGTATATACCAAAGTGGTATCGTCTGCCGCGTGGACTCCCACCTGTGAAAAATCCGTGATTTGTCCGCTGACATACTCCGTCGCTCCCACTATGACACCCTCCAGCAAATACTCCAATCCTCCTGCCGCATCCATGACATGCTGCATACCTGCCACGAAATCATCAGCGGTCAGCGTTGCCACCGTCCGCCCCTGAGAATCCACCCAGTTGATGTCCGGACGGAGGGTGAAGGTATAGCTGACAGTACCATCGGGGTTTTCGGCAATGGTATGGCTCTGCGCCAATGCCGGCTGCAGGACGCCCTCGCAGTCATATTCGTACAGTCCGTCGCAGGTGTTTACCAGCGCACGGGCATCCGCCGCCCGTGAGGTTGCCAGCGCATCCCATGTCTTGGGGTCGCTGGTGTAGGAAAGCCGGTAGCTGTCCTTCAAGGTATATCCCTGCTTGCGCAGATACTCCCTTGCCCAGCTCAGATAGTTGCCGCTGCCCTTGATTTTTGTCCACTGCTCTTTCATGTGAGCAACATGATTCGCCTGAATGGGCGAATCGGTTACGATAAGGTGCCGGTAGCGGTCAGAGTCGTTGCCCCAAAGGACGTAGGGTACGCTATAGGGCGCCACCCGTGAAATGGTATAGCTGCCGCCACCAGCTGTCAGGGGCAGCATTACGCCGGAACCCAGCAGCTTTGCCTCGGCAATCGCCATCAGAGCATAACGTTGGGACACATTTTCCTTCGCAACTGCTGCCTGATAGGCTTGGTAGAAATCTCCCAGCGCGTCATCATAGATGGCTTGAGAACGTTCGTCATAGTCCGTATAGCGGTCATAAGGGTCCGGATAGCCTGCTACGGACGAGCCGCTCCGCCGGCAGCCGGTCAACAGCAACGAACCGCAAACCAGCAGCAGGATACATTTCTTCATATCCTCTCCTCCATTCCTGAACATTTTGTACAGATAGGCGGAAGAATATACAAATCTGATTCGTATTCGATAACTTATAGCTTGTCATGCTTGTACAGGTATGGTATACTGAAAACAAAAAAAGAGGTACTACCATGGATCACAGCCTTCAAGCTGCAGAGCTGTTTCTGCAGGGCTACAACTGCGCACAGGCCATCACCGTTGCGTTTTCTGACGTAACCGGTCTGGATAGGGATTTTTCCGCCCGAATGGCATCCTCCTTCGGCGGTGGCATGGGTCGGCTCCGTGAGGTCTGCGGTGCGGTCAGCGGTATGTTTATGGTGGCCGGACTTCTCTACGGCTACGATTCCACCGACGATGATGTGGCAAAAAAAGCGCACTACACTCTGGTTCAGGAGCTGGCTGCTCAATTCCGGGAACAGGCTGGCAGTATCATCTGCCGTGAGATTCTGAAAAATCCTCCCTCCGACCCTAATCCCTCTCCCCGTACGGCGGAATACTACCAGAAACGTCCCTGCGCCCGCATGGTGGTTCTGGCGGCACAGATTCTGGACCGCTACATTGAATCCCACCCTATCAATCAGTAAACAACCCCTACTCTATCCAAAACCAGTCGCTCTTATGGAACGGCTGGTTTTTGCTATTGACAAAGGCTATGTTTCCGCGTATAATTGTATACATCAAAACATGAAAGCAAATAACCCTCGAAAGGAGATATTCTATGCTGGAGATTTCTAACAAGACAAATCTGCTGGAGCAGAAATCTTACAAGTACTCTCTGCAGGATGTGGCTGAGCCCAACCTGCATCGGGATGTATATTCCTACGGCACCATTCCCAAGGTTGCCTTCAACCACCGCCGTGTGCCTATGGCTATGCCTGAGGAGGTCTGGATTACCGACACCTCCCTGCGTGACGGTCAGCAGTCCGTTGAGCCCTACACCGTCGATCAGATTGTAAAAATCTACAAGCTGCTCAACAAGCTGGGTGGCCCCTACGGCATCATCCGCCAGACCGAATTCTTCATTTACAGCAAGAAGGATCGGGAAGCTATTGAAAAATGTATGGAACTGGACTTCAAGTTCCCCGAGATTACCAGCTGGATTCGTGCCAGCAAGGAGGACTTCAAGCTGGTTAAGGATTTGGGTATCAAGGAGACCGGTATTCTGGTCAGCTGCTCCGACTACCACATCTTTAAGAAAATGAAGATGAACCGCAGCCAGTGCCTGGACTACTACCTCGGCACCATCAAGGATGCCTTCAATGCCGGCGTTATTCCCCGCTGCCATCTGGAGGACATCACCCGCGCCGACTTCTACGGCTTCGTGGTTCCCTTCGTCAACGAGCTGCAGGCACTGAGCCGTGAGGCCGGTATCCCCGTCAAGATTCGTGCCTGCGACACCATGGGCTACGGCGTTCCCTACACCGAGGCCGCTATGCCCCGATCCGTCGCCGGTCTGATTTACGGTCTGCAGCACTACGCCGACGTTCCCAGCGAATGTCTGGAGTGGCACGGCCACAACGATTTCTACAAGGCCGTCGCAAACGCCTCCACCGCATGGCTCTACGGCGCCTGCGCTGTCAACTGCTCTTTGCTGGGCATCGGCGAACGCACCGGCAATGTACCGCTGGAGGCTATGGTCTTTGAATACGCCTCCCTGCGCGGCTCTCTGGATGGCATGGACACCACCGTTATCACCGAAATCGCTGACTTCTTCAAGCACGAAATCGGTTATGAAATTCCGCCCATGACGCCCTATGTGGGCTCTGCCTTCAATGTCACCCGTGCCGGCATCCACGCCGACGGTCTGATGAAGGATGAGGAAATCTACACCATCTTCGATACCAAGAAAATCCTCAACAAGCCTGCCACCGTTCAAATCAGCAAAACCTCCGGTCTGGCCGGCATCGCTTACTGGGTCAACCAGACCTACAACCTGCCCGAGGACCAGAAGCTGGACAAGCGGGATCCTCTGGTTGTTGCTCTGAAGGAATGGGTCGACACCCAGTACGAAAACGAACGTCAGACCGCCATGACCGATAAGGAAATGGAAGAAAAGATTCAGGAGCTGGCTCCGGGCCGCTTCCACAAGATTTAAGGAGGCGTCAACATGAAAGGTTTCAAAAGCACTTCTCTGGCCGATCAGGTTTTTGACAAGCTGGAAAACGATATCATTCAGGGTGTTTACCCCAAGGGCGAGATTCTCACCGAGCTGAAGCTAGTAGAGCAGCTGGGCGTCAGCCGCACCCCTATCCGTGATGCCCTGCGCCGTCTGGAACAGGAGCGCCTGATTGCTGACACCGGCAAGGGCAGTCTGGTTCTGGGCATCACCGACGATGACCTGCTGGACATCATGAACATCCGTGAGCGCATCGAGGGTCTGGCTGCCTACTACGCCGCCAAGAACATCACCCCCGAGGCCATCAAGGAGCTGACCCACATCACCGATCTGCAGGATTTCTACTACAACAAGCACGACGCGGAGCGGCTGCGTCATGTGGATGATGATTTCCACGATGCCATCTGCCGTCTGAGCGGCCGGACTGTCATCAGCGATACGCTGATTCCCCTCCACCGCAAGACCCGCCGCTACCGCCGCATTGCCATGGACGACTGGGAGCGCACCGCTCGCAGCACTCGTGAGCATTACGAAATCTGTCAGGCTGTCATCACCGGCGACGCAGACCTTGCCAAAAAGCTGATGAAGCAGCACATTATCCACGCCAAAGCACACATGATCAAAGGAGATAATTGACATGGCAATGACCATTGCACAAAAAATCATTAAGGCTCATCTGGTTTCCGGCGATATGACCCCCGGCAGCGAGGTGGCTCTGCGCATCGACCAGACCCTGACTCAGGATGCCACCGGCACCATGGCCTATCTGGAGTTCGAGACCATGGGTATTCCCCGTGTCAAGACCGAAATGAGCATCGCTTACGTTGACCACAACACCCTGCAGTGCGGCTTTGAGAACGCCGATGACCACCGCTACTTACAGACTGTCGCCGCCAAGCACGGCGTATACTTCTCCCGCCCCGGCAATGGCATCTGCCATCAGGTCCATCTGGAGCGGTTCGGCAAGCCCGGCAAGACTCTGATTGGCTCCGACAGCCACACCCCCACCGGCGGTGGTATCGGTATGCTGGCCTTCGGTGCCGGCGGTATGGACGTTGCCGTTGCCATGGGTGGCGGTGCATACTACATCACCATGCCCAAGATGTTCAAGGTCAATCTGACTGGCAAGCTCCGTCCCTACGTCACCGCAAAGGACGTTTCTCTGGAGCTACTGCGGATTCTGTCCGTTAAGGGCGGCGTGGGCGCTATCGTGGAATGGGGCGGCGAAGGCGTTGCCACTCTGACCGTTCCTGAGCGTGCCACCATCACCAATATGGGTACCGAGCTGGGCGCCACCACCTCCATCTTCCCCTCTGACGAGGTGACCAAGGCCTTCCTGAAGGCACAGGGTCGCGAGGAAGATTACACCCCCCTCGCCAGTGATCCCGATGCGGTCTATGACCGGATTATCGACATTGATTTGTCCATACTGGAGCCTATGATTGCCTGTCCCCACAGCCCCGACAACGTGGTACAGGTCAGCACACTGTCCGCCACCAAGGTCGATCAGGTCTGCATTGGCTCCTGCACCAACTCCTCTCTGAGCGATATGCTGAAGGTGGCTGCCATGCTCAAGGGCAAGACCATCGCCCCCAGCGTCAGCCTGTCCATCTCCCCCGGCTCCCGTCAGGTCCTTTCCATGCTGGCAGACTGCGGTGCGCTGGCAGATATTCTCGCCAGCGGCGCCCGTGTTCTGGAGTGCGCTTGCGGTCCTTGCATCGGCATGGGCTTCTCCCCCAGCTCCGGCGGCGTGAGCCTGCGTACCTTCAACCGTAACTTCCTGGGTCGCAGTGGCACCAAGGACGGTCAGGTTTATCTGGTTTCCCCCGAAACCGCTGTCGCCTCCGCCCTCACCGGTTACATCACCGATCCCACCACTACTGTAGGCGAGCTGAATGTGACCATGCCCGAGACCTTCAAAATTGACGATTCCGCTGTGCTGGCTCCCCTCTCCGTTGAGGAAGCTGCCACCGCTGAAGTTCTGCGCGGTCCCAACATCAAGGAATTCCCCAAGAGCAAGGCTTTTTCCGATACTCTCGAGGCAAAGCTGGTGCTGAAGGTGGGCGACAACATCACCACCGACCACATCATGCCCGCCGGTGCCAAGATTCTGCCCTACCGCTCCAACATTCCCCATCTGAGTAAGTTCTGCTTTGAGGTCTGCGACCCCAGCTTCCCCGAGCGTGCCAAGGCAGCCGGTGACGGCATCATCGTCGGCGGCAGCAACTACGGTCAGGGCTCTTCCCGTGAGCATGCGGCGCTGGTTCCCATGTATCTGGGCATCCGCGGCGTCATCGCCAAGAGCTTCGCCCGTATTCACATTGCCAACCTGATTAACTCCGGCATCCTGCCCATGACCTTCGAGAATCCTGACGACTACGACAAGCTGGCTCAGGATGCAGATCTGGTCATCGAGGGCATCGTGTCCGGCATGGCCGAGGGTAAGCTTACTGTCACCGACCGGACTACCGGCAACAAATTCAATGTACTGTGCAGCCTGACCGAGCGGCAGAGAGCTATCCTGCTTGCCGGTGGCCTGCTGAACTACACCAAGGAGGGTGGACAATAATGGATATTAATCAGGCCTGTGAGGCATTTAAGAAACTGCTGGAGGAACAGCAGAACCGCATTGCTAACATGGACACCACCAAAACCGATTTCACCACCAAAAAGGTGGTAACCATCGGCGTTGTAGATGGCGACGGCATTGGTCCCATCATCACCCAGCACGCCGCCCGTGTGCTGAAAAAACTGCTGGCCGACGAGGTTGCCGCCGGCTCCATCGTCATCAAGGAGATTCAGGGTCTGACCATCGAGAACCGTATGGCTCAGGGCAAGGCCATCCCCGACGATGTTCTGGCAGAAATCAAGTCCTGCGATGTGGTCCTGAAGGGACCCACCACCACGCCCCATGGCGGCACTCTGGAAAGCGCCAACGTTGCCATGCGCCGTGAGCTGGATCTGTACGCCAATTGCCGCCCCGTGTCCATCCCCGAGCAGGGCATCGACTGGATGTTCTACCGCGAGAACACCGAAGGCGAGTACGTTCTGGGCTCCAAGGGCGTAGAGCTGCCCGGTATGGCTGTCGACTTCAAGGTGACCACCGATTTGGGTACCCGCCGTATCGCCCGTGCCGCCTTCGAGTACGCCAAGAACAACGGCAAGACCCACGTTTCCATCGTTACCAAGGCCAACATCATGAAGAAGACCGATGGCAAGTTCACCGCCATCGCCCATGAGATTGCCGCCGATTATCCCGGTATCACCGTAGAGGATTACTACATTGACATCATGACTGCCAACCTGATTAAGGAAGGCTTGCGCGAGAAGTTCCAGGTCATTCTGCTGCCCAACCTGTACGGCGACATCATCACCGATGAAGCTGCCCAGATTCAGGGCGGTGTCGGCACCGCCGGCAGCGCCAACATCGGCGACAAGTACGCCATGTTCGAGGCCATCCACGGTTCCGCTCCCCGTATGATTGAGCGCGGCATGGGCCATTACGCCAACCCCGACAGCATCCTGAAGGCAGCAGCTTTGCTGCTGCGCCACATCTGCCGTGCCGACAAGGCTCAGCAGCTGGAGGATGCCATGGCCAAGTGCCCCCTGACCGTCAAGTCCGACGGCTCCTGCGCAACCTGTCAGGAATACGCTGACGCGGTCATCGAACTGCTGTAACTCCAGTACGCAAACCGGCAATGGTAACATTGCCGGTTTCTTCCTGATTATGGACTATTTTCTGATTTGTTGTTGCATTTTTTGATTGTATATGTTAATATTATATTGAGTTGATAAATACGTAATAATTTCTGGATTGCGTGAGGTAATTATGGAAAGTGGAAAATTTGATGCTTTGAAGCTGGAAAATCAGTTGTGTTTCCCTCTGTATGCATGCTCCCGTGAGACGATTCGCTTATACAAGCCCTATCTCGACGAGCTTGACTTGACCTACACCCAGTATATTTCTATGCTGGTACTGTGGGAAAAAGGTTCTATCACAGTTAAGGAACTGGGTGCTGCGTTGTATCTGGATTCCGGTACGCTGACCCCTCTGCTGAAAAAGCTGGAGAATAAGGGACTGATTTCCCGCACTCGTTCCAAGCTGGACGAGCGGAGTCTGATTATCAGCATCACCGAAGAAGGTATGGCAATGAAGGAACGGGCGTTGCACATCCCCGCGGAAATGGCAAAATGCGTTCTGTTATCACCGGAAGAGTCTCTCACTCTGTACCGACTGCTGTACAAAATGCTCTCCTACTCCGACAGAGGACCCGAAGCAGACTAATTGCGTGCGTGTTGCGTTTTTTCGCAACACGCACTTTTTATATTAATTGTCTAAACGATTTTTTACAGCTTTGATTGCACATAAGAGCACCGTTCCGTTTAAGATAGCTGTTGCAGCAGCACCAACAAGTCCATTAGTCCCTGCGGCGCCGTTTGCATCCACGGACCATTGTCACGGCGAATGTAACGTTCTCCCCTGATTTGGTATACTGTTGCGGTGCCGTCGGTCCGTTCCAGTATAATCCGGCAGGATGGGATGGGCAATGATTCCGGATTCATCTGCGCATGGGTCTTTTGTCCAAGATTGCGGAGGCAATCCAAAATCTGAATCATTTCTCCCTGATTAGAAAATGTTCCTGTCTGATTATCCAGATTGACCGTGATTCGGTTAATCACACCATGACGAAACGCAGCTCTTTCGCAGCCGGTGAGAATGATGCAAAAAAATACCAGCGCAGCCAACGCCCTTTTTTTCATATCCGCACCTCCCTTCTTATTCTGCACGCAGAATTTTGAAATATCAGCGTTAAATTCAGGATGATTTGGGCGCTTATCGACGAATTGCACAAGCCGACAGACTAATTTTTGTTTACCTCGCCGGTGGGAAAATTCTTGAAATCCAATGTCATTTCGGGTTATAATGAAAAAAAGCGTTTTTAGGCATCCGGCGAAAACGCTGTTGCCGGAGCTCAAAACGCTTTTTATTATTTACAAACACGGAGGTTTACCCTATGATTGAACTTGTCAACTTACCTGTGCGCCATGGTAATGTTCCCCTGCGCTATGCTCAGGGACATTTCGCCACCAACCACAGTCATATCAATTACTATATCGACATCACTTACCCCAAGCGTCGTTTGAGTGAGGCTCAGGCCGTCGCCAAGCAGCTGGTGGCAAATTTCAAAAACGATACGCCAGTGGATACGATTCTCTGTCTGGACGGCACCGCCGTCATCGGTACTTGTCTGGCTGAGGAGCTGACAAAAAGCGGTTTTCAGAGCATCAACGCTCACAACACCATCTATGTGATTGAGCCGGAGTACAACTCCAACTCCCAAATGATTTTCCGGGACAACATCCAGCCCATGATTCGCAACAAGCACATCCTGATTCTGATGGCTTCCTGCACCACCGGCTTTACTGCCAGCAAGGGCGTAGAAGCTGTCGGCTACTACGGTGGCGAGGTGGTCGGTGTGGCTGCACTGTACAGTGCCATGGATCATCTGGGCAATTTGCCCGTCCGCTCCGTTTACAACCTGAGCGACTTGCCCGACTATGCCAGCTTCGACTACAAAGACTGCCCCTACTGTAAGAAGGGCAGAAAACTGGATGCACTGGTCAACTCCCACGGCTATTCCGCTATCTAAAACATCAACCGCCCCTCATGAGAGGGGCGGTTTTTTGTATCAGGGCATAAGATTGTCCAGCGGACGAAGTACGCAATATTCATCGAACCGGGTGTCGTTGACTGTGGTCAGGAACAGAATCTGCAGGGTCGGATTCTCCGCTCCAATCTGCTCCACAAGTGTGTCAACCTCCGCTGCAGGGATATCCGCCAGATACAGACGGCTATAACCTGAAGGCAACGGAAACTCCGCTTCTTCACTCTGGAAAGACACGAAGAAATCATCGGAAGACAACTTATTCACCAGCTTGGCTGCCGCCTCGGCAATAACCTGATTCTGATCACCTTCAAACTCGATTTTATCGGTTTGTGGGAAACGGAAATCGGTGAATACCACTTCATCGAAGCCTTTAAGCCGCAGTTCCATAACCTGCTGGGTCAGAAAATCAACGGTTCCCTCCTTACTGGCATCCAGCCAGTAGGCACCGTCATCCAGCCAGAGCGCTCCGCCGCCACCCTTTCTGGGCAGGCCACAGGGAACATTATTCAGTCCGAACTCATAATCCCGCAAAGCAGGCAGTCGGGCAATCACATACAGTTTGGAGCCAAGCAAATACTCCAGCAGTTGATCCATTTGGGCAGTATCCACTTCCGGAGAAGTCTTGTTGCCCACGTTGCTGGTGTAGTAGAAATGTCCCTTGGAATCCTTCACATCCAGAAGCACAGCCGTTCCCGGCTCCAGTTTTTCCAACTGCGTAATGACACTACTGATATCAGTTTTCAAGCTTTCAAGCTCAATATAATAGCCGCTGATGCGCTCCGGCTTAACCTCAGCAGGCGGAAGCTCAATTTCCGGATCGTTGTAGTATACTTTGACGGTTTCTTTCTGCGTCGGACGATGGGCCACTATACCGGAAGGAAACGTAGGCGAAAGACTGAAGTCCAGCCGCGGTCCGTCCCGATGATAGACCATATATCGCCCCACCCAGATAATCCAGCAAAGCCACAGCACCGCAGCAACCAGCAGAATAATCAAAAAGGCAACACCAAGATTCAGCAGCCGCTTACGGGTACGATAGGATAGATTCATGGCATGCTCCTTTCTGCGATAACGCAGCGCCAGTCCTCCATCTGCCGCACATGAACCACAGTCAAACCGGCAGCTTTGAGCGCCGCAAGAACATCCTCCAGTCGGGTATCCAGAATACCAGAGCATATCAGGCAGCTTTTGGCAGTCATAAAACGAGGCAAGGTGGGTGCAAGACCGATAATAACATCAGCAACGATATTCACAAGCACCACATCGTACTCGTTCTGCGACAGTCGCTCCATCAAGGCATGGTCGGCAGTGACATTTCCGGTGAGCGCAGTAAATTCCGGTGCCCCAAAGCCGTTATAGGCGGCGTTTTCACGGGCAATATCCTCTGCCTTGGGGTCAATATCCACGCCAATGGCGGATTCCGCCCCCAGACGAAGCGATGCAATGGACAATATTCCGCTGCCGCTCCCCAAATCCAAACAATGAGCGCCGGTCTTGATTTGCTCCTCCATGGCTTCCATGACCATGCGGGTAGAGGGATGGGCGCCGGTACCAAAGGTCAGACCGGGATCTAGAATTACCTTTTCCCTGCCCTCTGTGTCCGTATCCGCCAGCCAGTAAGGCAGTACAATCAGTTTTTTGCCAACGATTTGGGGCGGATAGCTGTCCTTCCAGCTTTCTTCATAGTCCACATCCGGCAGGAGTGTAGCACTCATGGTCAGACCCAAGGACGCAACCAGTGCTTCCAAACGGTCTCTTCCGGCAGTATCTGTATCCTCCAGATAGAGCTTGATGCGGGAAAGTCCTTGCAGCTGCTGTTGGAAATCCTCGTCAATATAGTCCCAATAATCACGATTATCCTCTAAAAAAGTTTCAAATTCCCCCTGATCCTCGATGACCAGATCTGAAAAGCCCCCTGCGGTCAGCGCAGAGGCTACCGGCCCGGTACCGGCATCAGCAGTATTGATTGTAATTTCAAGCCACGCCATGGCAAAGGTCCTCCTTGGACGGCATGCAGGTTGTCATTTCCCGCCGCCTTTTCTCAACACTCCCATTCTACCCTATCCGGCGAAAAATGGCAACCGGATTATTTGTGAATTTTTATTTTCCGGACTTCCTATTTTGCGGGAAATGGTATATAATAGCTGTTACTATCTCTAAGGAGTTTCATTCATGATTCAAACCATTCAGGTTTTGCCGGAGGTCACACTTCGCTGTTTTCCGGCGGAACGTTTTAAGCAGGGCTGTCTGAGTCTGCAGTTTCTGCGTCCCATGAGCCGGCAGGAAGCCGCGCTCAATGCGCTGATACCAGCGGTACTGCTGCGTGGCACCTGCCGCCGTCCGGACTTGCAGGCTATCACACTCCATTTGGATGATCTTTACGGTGCATCCGTTGGCGCGCTGGTTCGTCGGTTGGGTGATTACCAGACCCTCGGTCTGTACTGCGGCTTCATCGAGGACCGTTTCGCGCTCTCCGGTGACCGGATTCTGGAACCAATGATTGACTTTCTGGAGGAGCTGCTGCTGGAACCTTGCATGGAGGATGAAGGCTTTCGCCGTGACTTCGTGGAAAGCGAAAAGCGAAACCTGATTGCCACCATCGAATCTGAACGCAACGACAAGCGGACTTACGCCGCAGCCCAAATGCTGAGAAAAATGTGCCGCGCTGACAGCTTTGGCATCTCCCGTCTGGGCGACGTAGAGCAAGTAGAGCAAATCGATGCCATCGGTGCGTGGAAGCACTATCAAAAGGTATTGCAGGAAAGTCCTGTTGAGGTATTCTATGTAGGCAGCGCAGAACCGGAATTTGTGGCAGATAAGCTGCGCAGCCTGTTCCTCCGCATCCCCAGATCTCCCTTGCCTATTCCTGCCCAGACCCCCTTCCATGACGGTGGCTGCGGTGATTACGTGGAAACCATGGAAATCAGTCAGGCAAAGCTGGTCATGGGTTTTATTACCCCCATTACCAACCGGAGCCCGGATTTTGCTGCCATGCAGGTATTCAATTCCCTGTTTGGCGCCGGCATGACCAGCAAGCTGTTTATGAATGTACGGGAGCGAATGAGCCTGTGCTACTCCATCGGCTCCGGCTATTACAGCAGCAAGGGTATCCTGACCGTATCCGCCGGAATTGATGCGGAGAAAGAAGATGTGGTCCGTCAGGAAATCATGGCCCAACTGGATGCCTGCTGTCGCGGTGAAATTACCGCCGAGGAACTGGCTGCCGCCAGAGAGGCTATCCTTTCCGGACTGCGTGGCGTTTATGACTCCCCCGGTTCCATTGAAGGCTACGAAACCACTGCCGCTATCGGCGGTCTGACCCTCAGCGTAAACGATTACTATCGGGCTGTTGAGTCCGTTACCCCGGAGCAAGTGGCGCGTGCCGCGCAGTCCGTACGCAAGCACACTACGTTCATTCTGAAGGGGGTGACCCCATGACTGCACGCAATTATCCCAGTCTGGGCGAAACCATCTGGCAGGAACAGCTGCCAAACGGACTGACCGTCAAGGTGGTACCCAGACCCGGCTTCTCCAGAAAAATGGCATACTTTGTTACCAATATGGGCTCTATCCATACCCGTTTTGAGCTGGATGGGCAGCGCCATCAGGTCAGCGCCGGCATCGCCCACTATCTGGAGCACAAGCTCTTTGACCTGCCGGAGCGGGATGTGTCCGCTGAACTGGCTGAACTGGGCGCTAATGTCAATGCCTTCACCAGCTACGACATGACCGCCTATTACTTCTCCTGCACAGACCATTTCGAAGAAAGCCTTCGGCTGCTGCTGGAGTTTGTATCCACCCCCTACTTCACCGATGAAAGTGTGGAGAAAGAACGGGGCATCATCAATCAGGAAATCGACATGAATCTGGACGCACCCGATAGCGTGATTTTTGAAAAACTGATGGAGGGCATGTATGACCACCATCAAATCAAAGTGCCGATTCTAGGTACCTCAGATTCTATCCATTCTATTACGCCACAAGAACTTGACCTGTGTCACCGCGCCTTCTACACACCGGAAAACATGATTCTGTGTGTTGTGGGTGATGTGAATCCGGAGCAGGTTGCCAAAATCGCCCTTGAAATCACCGGCGTTGAAAGACGTTCTACTGCCGTAAAAATCCCTCCCCGGCCGGAGGATATGACAGTTCCCATCCCCTATCAGGAGCTGCAGATGGAAGTCGCTATGCCCACCTTTCAACTTGGCTTCAAATGCGAGCCCATCGGCGTTGGCGAACATGCCATCCGTCAGGAAATCATTGGAGATTTGGCTTCTGAAGCACTGTTTGGTGAAAGCTCCTCCCTGTATCTGCGGTTGTATGAGGAAGGGCTGATTGACCAGTCCTTCGGCGGTGGCTTCGAAACCGTAGACGGCTGCGCTATGCTGGTATGCGGCGGTGACAGCCATGATCCTGAGGCGGTGTGGGATGCCATTGTAGCACAGGGCAAACTGCTGTCAGCCCAGGTAATCGAGGAAGCTGACTTCCGTAGAATGAAACGCAGCGCCATGGGGCGCAGAATCCGTGATTTGGACAGCTTTGATTCCACCTGTTTCCGGATTTGTGCCTACCATTTCTCGGAATTCGACTATTTCAACTTCCCCGCCCTCTACGAAAGCATCACCGCTGAAGAAATACGGCAGTTTTTCCTACGGGTCATTGACCCCCATCGCAGCAGTATGTCCGTCATTCGCCCCATCCAAAAGGAGACGTGAGCTATGAACGATTATTCTGTTATTTCATTCCCGTCCTTCGGTATCAGCATCAATCCCACCAGAGGTTTCAGTCTTGGACCGTTAGACATCCGATGGTACGGTCTGCTGATAGCCATTGGTCTTTCGTTGGCCGTCGTTTACGCCTGCCACCGCTGCAAAAAATTCGGTCTGAACTCCGACGATATCATCGACGGCGTCCTGTGCATCGTTCCCTTTGCGGTGCTGTGCGCCAGAATGTATTACTGTATCTTCGAATGGGATAATTACAAGCAGGACCCCATCAGTATCCTTAAAATTTGGGAGGGTGGTCTGGCCATTTACGGCGGCGTTATCGGCGCTGCCATTGGTATCGTGATTTTTGCCCTTGTTAAGAAAGATAAAGTCAATCTTTTGGCCGTGTTGGACATTACCAGCATTGGTTTCCTCATTGGTCAGTGCATCGGACGTTGGGGCAACTTCTTTAACCGGGAAGCCTTTGGTGCGGAAACCGACAGCTTTTTGCGGATGGGTTTGCTAGATCCCGTTTCCGGCACGGTCACATACCATCACCCCACCTTCTTATACGAGTCCCTTTGGAATCTGTGCGGATTCGTGCTACTGCACTTTCTGTCGAAAAAGCGGCAGTATGACGGTCAGGTTGCGCTGGGCTATGTGGCGTGGTACGGACTGGGCAGAGCTTTCATTGAGGGGCTCAGAACCGACAGCCTCTGGTGGGGACCGTTCCGCGTCAGCCAGGTGTTGGCTGCAGTCAGCTGCGCTCTGGCAATCGGTTTGCTGATTTTCTTCTTCATTCGTAAACCCGATCCGGAAAAACTGTTTGTCAATCGTGTCGCAGCTCGAGAGGCCCTGACACAGCAGGATGATACCGACGAGGTGATAACGGATGAATGATTTTTGGGACAACCTCGGCAATGCCGCCAAACGAATGGTTTCCAATGTTGGCACGGAAGTCAGCATAGCGGCTCTGGAACAAAAAATCGTCGACGCGCAAAGAATTATCGGTCAGCTATACTGCGATGCTTTGCGCAAAGGAGAGCAACCGGCAGGTCCGGAATTTGACCAGCAAATTCAAATCATTCACCGCCTTCAGGCGGAAATCCGGGATAAACGGCGCAGCCGGACAGTCGATGACTAACCGCAAAGCCCCACGCTTAATAGCGTGGGGCTTCGAATGTTTACACTTGATTTGCTTTCCGGCATGTCAACAATCAACAAAAAACGGCATCGCCTTTCGACGATGCCGCAGCTTGTGACGTTGAATCAGACAGCGCGCTCAACCTTATTGGAACGGAGGCATCTGGTACAAGCGTACACATGGCACGGAGTTCCATTGACAACAGCCTTGACCCGCTTCACATTGGGCTTCCAGGTACGGTTGGAACGTCTGTGGGAGTGAGAAACCTTGATACCAAAGGTCACACCCTTGCCGCAATAATCACACTTCGCCATTTCATTGCACCTCCTAACATGAATCATTCAAACGCGCCCCATAAGGCGCTTAGATATGATAGCAGACTTTGTCCGAAATTGCAAGCTTTTTTTAATAAATTTTTTAGTTTTTTTATTTTCTTATTGATATTCCTCCGTCTGACAGGTATAATAGACCCAAATATTCTGGATGGGGTGGTTCTGTTGATTGATACTTATAGTGTCCCGCTGGGGAATATTATTAAAGAATTCCGTCTTCAGGTGGAATACGCCGCTACAGATATGGACGCAATCCGCATCACGGTGCCGGACGTGGCACGTCCCGGACTGCAGTTGGCAGGCTATCTGGATCACTTCGAGCCTATGCGTCTGCAAATTATGGGCAATGTGGAAATCAGCTATCTGGAAAAGCTCAGCAGTGTGGAGCGTGCCATCACCTTCGACCGGCTGTTTTCCTATAAGATTCCTGCTTTGGTGATTGCTCGGGACGGCGCACCGTATCCGGAGTGCATCGCCATGGCACAGAAGCACAATATCACCGTCCTGCGTAGCAAAGAGCCCACCAGTTCCCTGCTGTCCGGTCTTATCACTTATCTGAACTCCGCTATGGCGCCCCGCATCACCCGTCACGGTGTGCTGATGGAGATTTACGGCGAAGGCATCCTCCTCACCGGCGAAAGCGGCATCGGTAAAAGTGAGGCTGCCGTGGAGCTGCTCAAGCGCGGACACCGGCTCATTGCCGACGATGCGGTGGAAATTAAACGGATTTCCGGCAAGGCGCTGGTTGGTAATGCGCCCAATCTGATTCGCAACTACATCGAGCTGCGTGGCATTGGCATCGTAAATGTAGCAAAGCTGTTCGGCATGGGCGCGGTCAAAGAAGAAAATATCATCGACCTTGTTGTCAATATCGTCCCTTGGAATACCCATCAGGTCTACGACCGGCTGGGTCTGGAGGACCAGTATATGGACATTCTGGGCGTAAAGGTGCCTATGTACACCATTCCCATCACCCCCGGTCGTAATCTGGCGGTGATTCTGGAAGTCGCAGCCATGAACAACCGCCAACGGCGAATGGGCTACAACTCCGCCATGGAATTCACCCAACAAATCAATATGCACTTTGACAACCATCCGGAGCAACCGAAATGAAGGAATTTACCATTGGATCCAACGATGCAGGTCAGCGGTTAGACCGTTTTCTGGCAAAGGCTGTGCCCCTGCTGCCTGCGTCTCTCGCACAGAAATACATTCGCATCAAGCGCATCAAGTGCAACGGCAAGCGCATTGAGCGGGATACACGGCTGCAGGCAGGGGATGTGCTGCAGCTGTATATCAAGGATGAATTTTTCGACAAGCCCCGTGAGGACAACGCCTACCTGACGGTTGCGGTACCGAAGCTAAAAATTGTTTATGAGGACGACCAGATTCTGCTGGTGGACAAACGCCCCGGTCTGGCGGTCCACCCCCATGACGGCGCAGAGTACGGACGGACTCTGATTGACCACATCCAATCCTACCTCTACCAGAAGCGGGAATGGCGTCCCCGTGAGGAAAACGCCTTCACGCCCGCTCTGTGCAACCGGATTGACCGGAACACCGGCGGTATTGTCATTGCCGCCAAAACCGCTGAGGCCCTTCGAGTGATGAACCAGAAAATCAAGGACCGCGAGCTGGATAAGCGATATCTGGCAATTGTAGAGGGCACTCCAAAGCCCCGTGAGGGCAGCCTGAAGGGATACCTGTTCAAGGACGCTAAGAAAAACAGAGTTTTTGTCACCGACACCCCTCAGGCCGGTTCAAAAAACTGCCAGACCAACTACCAGGTTCTGACCAGCGCCAACGGCCTTTCGCTGGTGGAGTGTGAGCTGATTACCGGACGAACTCACCAGATTCGTGCTCAGTTCGCCCATGCCGGTCACCCCTTACTGGGCGACGGCAAATACGGCAAGCTGGACAAGCGGTTCGACCGGAGCTATCAGGCGCTATACTCCTACAAGCTGACCTTCGTCTTCACCACCGATGCAGGCGGACTTTCCCACCTGAACGGTAAAAGCTTTCAGGTGGACGATGTGGATTTCGTGGCAGAATATTTCCCAAACTACAAAAACTCCCGGTGATGATTCACCGGAAGTTTTTATTTCATGAACTTATCGATTGCCTGACAGAGATCTTCTATGGCTGACTCATCTCCTGCGGTGACAGCATCCACCACGCAGTGGCGCATGTGATCTTTCAAGATGACCTTGCCGGTATTCTCCAGGGCAGAACGAACTGCCGCCAGCTGAATCAAAACCTCAGAGCAGTCCTCCCCCTCTTCCACCATCCGCTTTACCTTCTCCAGATGACCGATGGCTCTGGACAGCCGGTTGATGACCGCTTTCTGATTCTCATGGACATGACCGTGGGCAATGCCATGGGCATGGAGATATGCGTGATCGTGCTGCTGGGACATAATCCTTCCTCCGATAAACGTTTGGGAAAATGATACCACATCCCGACTTTTTTCGCAAGCCCCCCCATGGGGATAAAGAAAAGTTTTGACATTGGAGCAGAACAATATTATAATGTAGGAAAAACCAAAGGAGCGATTGATATGCATATCCATCATGACCACCTTGGCGGCGCTCATGACCATGAGCACAGCCATACTCATACCCATGAGCATACCCATGACGGTCACACCCACACCCATGAGCATGCCCATACCCATACCCACGACCATGTTCACCCCCATGACCACGACCATCTCCACGGCGAAGGTCACACCCACGACCATAGCCACTGTGAAGGTGTCTGCGGCAGCTGTCAGGCTCCCTGCGAGCATACGCCTCAGGAAGAACTGGTTGCGCTGATGAAATACATGGTAGGTCACAATGCCGCCCACGCCCGTGAGCTTGCCGAGCTGGCAGCCAAGGTTCAGCAGTTGGGCAACAGCGTCGCCTACGAGCAGATTATGGCGGCGGTTTCTGACTTCGAGCTGGGCAACCTGCGGCTTTCTGCTGTGCTGTCCGCTATGGACGTAAAGTGAGGCGCTTATGTGTCTTTCTACCGTATATAAAAATGTGATGGAGCCGGCTGCCATCGCCATGAAGAACGTCATGGCCATCGAGTGCCGGGATGGAAAGGTTATTCTCACCGACCTGATGGATCGTCAGCTGGAAATCACCGGCACGCTGGAAAGCGCCAATCTGGTGGATGGCTACGTCATTGTCAGGGAAAATTAAACCATATCTTAGAATAGAGGAGTATTCAAAATGGCAAAAAAGATTCAGGAAGTTCTGGCTCTGATTAAAGAGCAGGACATCAAGATGGTGGATTTCAAGATGGTGGACATCAACGGTCAGTACCGCCACGTCACCATCCCCGCAGAGAATTTCTCCGAGGATACCATGAAGAGCGGCATCGGCTTTGATGCCTCCAACTACGGCTATGCCGTGGTGGAAAAGAGCGACATGGTGTTCATCCCCGATCCCGATACCGCGGTAATCGACCCCTTCTGCACCATCCCCACACTATCCATGACCGGCAACGCCATGATCATCGACAACCCCGAGAACCGTCCTCTGCCCCAGTACCCCCGCAACATCGTCCGTGCTGCTGTGCAGCACATGAAGGACAGCGGTGTGGCCGATACCATGTATATCCTGCCGGAGTTCGAGTTCTACCTGTTTGATCAGGTGGGTTGGGAAATCAGCGGCCGTGAAATCAGCGCCGGCGTGGATGCCCAGCAGTCCTACTGGAACAGCGCCTGCGAGGGTAAGGGTGTGGTCGTCCCCAAGCAGAAGAACTACCACATCGCCAAGCCCTTTGATATCTCCTACGAGTGCCGCAGCGAAATGTGCATGCTCATGAAGGAAATGGGCATCGACATCAACTACCACCACCCCGAGGTCGCCGCCTCCGGTCAGTTTGAAATCGAGCCTCAGCTGGGTGAGGTAGTGCATATGGCGGATGCCACCATGATGATTAAGTATATCATCCACAACACCGCTCTCAAGTACGGCAAGACCGCAACCTTCATGCCCAAGCCCATTTACGGCGAGGCAGGCTCCGGCATGCACGTTCACATGCTGCTGATGAAGGACGGACAGCCTGTTTTCTCCGTTGACAACGGCTACGCACGGCTCAGCGAAACGGCTCACTATTTCATGGGCGGTCTGCTGAAGCATATTGCGTCTCTGTGCGCTCTGACCAACCCCAGCACCAACTCCTTCAAGCGTCTGGTGCCCGGCTTCGAAGCCCCTGTCACCGTGGGTTACGCCACCTCCAACCGCTCTGCGGTCATCCGGATTCCTGCCTACGCCAAGAGCCCCGACAAGCGCCGCTTTGAGCTACGGAACCCCGATGCCACCTGCAACCCCTACTTCTGCTATGCTGCCATCCTGATGGCAGGTCTGGACGGTGTGAAGAATAAAATCGATCCTCATGCCAACGGCTGGGGTCCCTACGATATGAACCTGTACCACCTGAGCGACGAGGAGAAGGCCAAGCTGCACCATCTGCCCACCTCTCTGGATGAGGCGCTGAATGCACTGGAGGCGGATCACGATTACCTGACCGCCGGCGGTGTATTCCCCGAAGAGCTGCTGACCAACTTCATCAAGAACAAGCGGGAGGAGTGCCGCCAGCTGGCAGCCATCCCTCACCCCGCAGAGTTCGACAAATACTACAATCTGTAATCGGAATCCCGCGGCAGCTACTACCTGCCGCGGGAAATTTTACTATTTTTGTTGACTAACCAAAAAACAACTGTATAATTGTTGTATAGTGGTGATAGTTTCGGGATTGATACTATCAGCTAAATAATTGGAAAGGAAGTAAGGTTATGAAAAAAGTACTGGCATGGCTGCTGGTCATTTCCATGACTGCGGCACTGGCTGTGGGCGGCACTCTGGCATATCTGACCGATACCGATGAGGACGTCAACGTTATGACCGTGGGCAAGGTCAAAATCGACCAGTTGGAGTACGAACGCACAGACGTGGAGGACAAGGACGCCGACGCAGAACTGCAGGAATTCCACAACAACAAGCCTCTGTACCCTGCCGTCACCGATGGCGACTGGAGTACCGACGATGCTTACGTGGACTTCGAGCAGATTGGTAAGGACGACGAGGGTGGCATCTGGAATCCCGAAACTCTCAACAATGAGCAGGACAAGATGGTCTTTGTGAAGAACAAGGGCGATTTTGATGCTTACGTCCGTACTGTTTTTGCCTTTGAGGCAGGTAACTTCGAAACCCTGACGGAGTATCTGAAGAAGGTTCATCTGAACCTGAACGAAACCGACTGGACATGGGAATGGAGCCAGACCCCTGTTACAATCGGTGATGCCAGCTACTTCATCGCTTATGCTACATATAATGAAATTCTGAAGCCCGGTGAGCTGACCGAAGTCAGCTTGCTGCAGATTGCTCTGGATCCCACCGCCACCAATGAAGATGTCGCTGGTTTTGGTGACACCTATCAGGTTCTGGTTCAGTCCCAGGCCATTCAGGCTGACGGCTTCGACAATGCGGATGAGGCTCTGACAGAAGCATTTGGCGAATTCCCCGCTGACCCCTTCGCCAATGACAATCCTTTCAAGGGCATCGATTTGAAGACCGCCCTGCACTATGAGGATGGTAACACTGCCGGCACAGCAATCACCGGTAAGGTCACCAATATCATCTTCGGTCTGAACGAGGATTATCCCGCTGTTGTGAGCAACTACACCGGCACTCTGATTGACGTGGAGCAGGATGTGCCTGTTTACAGCTATTATGTAGAAGACGGCTCCGAATACACCGTCTACGTCCTGGCTAACGATGATATCTATCTGCCTAAGAACTCCGAAAAGATGTTCTACAAAATGTCCGCGCTGAAGCAGATGGACACCTACAACCTGAATACCTCCCGCACAGTGATTATGAAGGATATGATCAAGTACTGCTCCAGCCTGAAGGAAGTCAAGGCCCTCGGCAACTGGGACACCCGCAGTCTGGAAAGCACATGGGACATGTTTGCCCATTGCGTCTCTCTGGAGACCATTGAGGGTATGCAGAACTGGAACTTCGACAATGCCCTGAACCTGTGTGGCCTGTTCCAGCGCTGCGTCAGCCTGACGGACGATGATATGCACGTCATTGAGAACTGGGATATCTCCAATGTTGAGGATATCAGCTGGATGTTCAAGGGCGCCACCGGTCTGACCAGACTGGACTTGAGCAAGTGGGACACCGGTAGTGTCAAGAAATTCAACTCTATTTTCAGCTCCTCCTCCAGTAATTCCGGTGATATGAATCTGGTATCCATGGGCATTGAAAACTGGGACACCAGCAGTGGTACCAACATGGGTTATATGTTCTATGGCTGTGGTCAGCTGGAAGAGCTGGATTTGAGCAAGTGGGACGTTTCCAATAACACCACTTTCCATCATCTCTTTGCTGATTGCTATAAACTCAAGAGCATTAACTTCACCGGCTGGAATACCTCTAAGGTTGAAATTTTTGCGGCAATGTTTAACAATTGCGATAGCATGGAGTATCTGGATGTTTCCCATTTCGATATGGACAGCGCAATTCACTTCGATCAGATGTTTGAGTACTGCGCAAAGCTGAAAGAAATTAGAGGATTGGAAAACTGGAAAACTAACAATGTAACCAGTTTCTACGAAATGTTCAGCGGCTGCAGCAGCCTGACGGAATTGAATCTGTCCTCCTTTACTACTTCCAATGTGACAGACACCTTCCGCAACTTTAACGGCTGCAGCAGCCTGAAGACCATTTATGTCGGTGACGGATGGGATATGAGCAAGGTCACCAGTTACAGCGCGATGTTCAACGGCTGTAACAATCTGGTCGGTGGTGCCGGTACCACCTTTGTAGGCACGGACCTGAAATATGCTCATGTGGACGGCGGTGCAGAGAACCCCGGCTACCTGACCCACATTAAGGATAAGCCCGTTTCCGAATAAACTTCAAAATAACGGAGAGTTCCAGAAATGGAACTCTCCGTTTTGTCGATATACACCGTGTTGTTATTCGCTTTCAAAAGATGGTGGGTTTACAGCAGTTTCTCCCATTCCCCTTCCTTGAAGCCAGTGGTGATTCCTTTTTCCGTCAGCAGAATGGGACGCTTGACCAGCATGCCATCACTGGCAAGCAGACGCAGCTGCTCCTCTTCAGACATGGTGGGCAGTCGGTCCTTCAGATTCAGGGACTTATACAGCAATCCACTGGTGTTGAAGAAGCGTTTCAACGGCAGCCCGCTGCTTTCATACCATTTTTTCAATTCCTCGTAGGTGGGAGGATTCTCCTTGATATGGCGGTCAGTATAGGCAATTTCTTTGGCGTCCAGCCAGCTTTTTGCTTTCTTACAGGTAGAACACAGCGGATACTGGATAAACAGCATATCTATCGCTCCTTTATTTTTCAAGAATCTTCAATAATGGAGGCATCAGCACAGAGATGAATACAGCAAACAGTTGTGCGTAGCATATCCAGCGCAGTACCTTTTGATAGGGACGTTTCCCCCGCTCAACGGCGGACTCCAGCCGATTCAGTCGTTTACCGCTGAGAAAAGCCTTAATTTCACAATGAGTTTGAATATCGTACTTCCGCCGCAGCCACTCAAGCCGCAGGATACACCCTGTGGCAGCAACGCTTAACCCCAGCCAGAAAACAGCCCCAGAATCATCCGGCAGCCACATCAATAACGGCAATGTTGCGATCACCGCCACCAGCAGAATTCGAAGAATACACCGCTGGTTACGATACTGTCGTATATAAGTCTGCGGAACATCCTCTGCCGGAGATACATCCACAGAAACCAGCTCGTCCAGCGAAATACCGAAAACCTCACTCAGGTAAACCATGCTGCGAATGTCCGGCGTGGTCTTGTTATTCTCCCAATTAGACAGCGTCTGTCTGCTGACAAACAGGCGCTCCGCCAGCTCCTCCTGACTCATCGTCGCAGCCAGCCGGTACTGTCTGATTTTTGAGCCGATATTCATTGCGCTCCCCTCCTTTGTTTATTATACATGGAGGGGCTTGTTTTGGCAAGATTCTAATTTAAATCGGCTTTTTGAAACGAAATATAGCCCGCCACCGAAATGACGCAGGCTTCCAATACCGGGCAGACTATGCACGCCAGATAATTGCTCATTGGAGCTGCCGTATTCAGCTGCATCATTGGTCCAATCGGCAAAAGAAGGTTAACCTTATCCATGATTTCTTTATCAATGAATTCATACCCCAAACCACTGAACGTCATAGTCAGAAAAAACAGCAACAGCGGAATAAGCGCTCCCAAATCTGTTTTCAGAGTCATGGATATCGCCGTGGTAATCGCAGCGCAGGCTACGGTACAGGACACCGTCACCATCAGACCTTTCAGAACCGCCTCCCTGTTTATCTCATCATTACCTGATAATACGAGGCCCATAGTTATCATTGTCAGGACCAACAATCCAATGCACACCAGATATATCACCGTTACTGCGACCAGCTTCGACAGGTAAATCATTTCCCGACCATGCCCCACAACGATTTTGTTGCGAATGGTGTTCTGGGTAAACTCACGGCTGATGTACAAACCGCCCAGTGCGGAAAGCATAATCAGCACAATGGCAGTCCATGAAAAAATATCTGAGCAAACCGGTGCGTCCGAAACATGATTCAACACACCAATCAATACGCCCGTCAAAATGCATAGCGGCATTGCCATTTTGCACGATGAGTGGGTGAATATCCCCCTCAGCTCCAGTTTCAGTAAATTACCCACAGTTGTCACCTCCCAACAGCGAAAAATAATACTGCTCAAGGTTTTCTTCTTTTTCGGTGAGCCGGAGAATCGATATGCCCTGCTCATGCAACGCCAGCACCAAAGGTGTGATTTCCACATCCGCATAAATGTTTGCCTGACATTCTGAAATCAACTTATAGTCGAAGTCCATACCCTTCAAAGCAGTTGCCAGATTCCCTTTGCCGTCGGTGGTAATTTGGATGCTCTTTTTACATGCATACTCCAGCTCTGCCGCTTCCATTTCTTTCACAAGAACACCATCGGAAACAAAGCCGTAATGGGTGGCAATTTTGGAAAGCTCATCCAGAATGTGGCTGGATATCAAAATTGTAATCCCCCGCTCCAGATTCAGTTGCAGAATCAGATTGCGCATATCCACAATACCCTGCGGGTCCAGACCATTGGTGGGTTCATCGAGTATCAAAAAATCCGGCTTGCCGCACAGCGCCATGGCGATTCCCAGCCGCTGCCGCATACCCAAAGAGAATTTCCCCGTTTTCTTACCGCCGGTATCCGATAATCCTACCAGTTCCAACAGGTCTGACACATCACTGCTGCCAATCCCCAGAACTTCACATTGCTTTTTCAGGTTTTCTGTTGCTGTTAAATCCGGATGAATGGACGGCGTTTCTACCACAGCGCCCATCCGCCTGCGGACAACCCCAATTCCTTTGGTATCGTTACCAACTCCGAAAATCTCAAAGCCTCCGCCGGAGGGTCGCTGCAATCCGCATACCAAACGAATCAATGTTGTCTTTCCGGCGCCGTTCTTTCCTACCAGTCCGTAAATCGCGCCCTTGGGGATGTGCATCGTCAGCCCCTTCAACGCCTCAAAGCGACCGTATTTTTTACGAAGGTTTTTTGTTATCAACACATATTCCATAGGCAGGCTCCTCTCGATTTGATGACTTTATTATACCCCAGCTAGTAATAACCGTCTATCAAAAGTCTTTTACATCGGTGTCAGCCCCTTTCTTTATGCTACTTCCGGTTTGTGTGGTTGCACCTTTGGTTTTCCCCTGCTATAATAAGAACAAAAATGTATCGGAGGCTACTTATGAAGCTGATTCATTTATCTGACCTTCACATCGGCAAACGGGTTAACGAGGTATCCATGATTGAAGATCAGGAATATATCCTAACTCAAATCCTGCGCATCATCGACGAGGAAAATGCCGATGCTGTTCTTATCTCAGGCGACGCATATGACAAAAGTGTCCCCTCCGCTGAGGCGGTGACTCTTTTGGACGATTTCTTATACCGTTTGTCCAAGCGCAATCTGTCCGTGCTGATTATCAGCGGCAACCACGACAGTCCAGAACGGCTGTCCTTCGGAAACCGACTCATGGAGCGCAGCGGTATCCATATCTCCCCCGTTTACAACGGAGCCGTTACCCCTGTTACGTTATCCGATGAATTTGGCGACGTCCACTTTTGGCTGCTGCCCTTTATCAAGCCGGCTCATGTGAAGCGTTTCTTCCCTGACGATACCATCGAAAGCTATACAGACGCCTGTCGTATCGCCGTGGAGAAAATGAACATTGACAGAAACGGACGGAACGTGTTACTGACCCACCAGTTTGTCACCGGTGCTTCCACCTGTGAATCCGAAGAGCTGAGTGTGGGCGGCAGCGACAACGTGGATGCCGCTGTTTTCGAAGCCTTTGATTATGTTGCGCTGGGGCATATTCACGGTCCGCAAAATATCGGTTCCAACCGTATTCGTTATTGCGGCACTCCCCTGAAATATTCCTTTTCCGAAGCAAACCATCACAAAAGTGTCACCGTTGTGAAGCTTGGAGCAAAAGGAACACTTGAATTGGAACTGCGTCCGCTGACCCCTAGGCATGACTTGCGGCAGATTCGCGGCACCTTTGCGGAACTGACCGACAAAGCCTTTTACAATGGCACCGCTACCGATGATTATCTGCACATTATCCTCACCGATGAGGAAGACGTTCCGGAGGCTATGGGCAAACTGCGGATTATTTACCCCAATATCATGAAGCTAACCTATGACAATACCAGAACCCGCACCAACCGAATCATCGAAGGCGCATATGATGTTCAACATAAATCTCCGCTGGAACTGTTCGAAGAGCTTTACGAACTGCAGAACAATCAGCCTATGAGCGAAGAACAGCGCTGCTTCACACAAAACCTGATTGAATCCATTTGGGAGGACAAGCTATGAGACCGCTAAAGCTTACAATCTCCGGTTTCGGGCCTTACGCAGGTACGCACACGTTGGATTTCAGCACACTGGGAGATAACGGCTTGTATCTGATTACCGGTGACACCGGTGCCGGTAAAACCACCATCTTTGACGCCATCACTTTCGCACTCTTTGGTGAGCCCAGCGGCGACAGCAGAGAGGCAGGTATGCTCCGCTCCAAATACGCCAGACCGGAGGATCCCACATATGTTGAATTGACCTTTGCCTACGACGGAAAGGAGTACACCGTCAAGCGCAATCCGGAATATGAACGTGCCAAAACCCGTGGCACCGGTACCACACGACAGGCTGCGGATGCCTCCCTTATTTATTCCGACGGTCATCCGGTAACGAAACAGAAGGATGTGGACAAGGCAATTCGCGAAATCATCGGACTGAGCCGGGAACAGTTTTCTCAAATTGCCATGATTTCACAGGGCGAATTTCGAAAGCTTCTGCAGGCTGACACCAAAGCACGACAAAAAATATTTCGGGATATTTTCGGCACAGGTCCCTATGTAAAGCTTCAGGAGCAACTAAAGGATCAGACAAAAGAACTCTATATCCAGCGGGACAGGCTATCTGTCAGTATTAAACAGTTTATCGACGGAATGGTCTGCGATGAAGATTCCCCTCTGGCTTTGGATGTCAGAAAAGCAAGAGAAGGCCAACTCCCCATGACTGATATTATGGAACTGTTCGGCAAACTGCTGGCGGAGGACAACGCACTTAACAAAGCGCTGTCTGTCCGACTGACAGAAGTCGAACAGAGGCTGGAACTTCTCACCGGTCAGCTCACACAGGCAAATGTCTACAAAGCCGCAAAAGCCACACTAACAGAAAAAGAACTGGCTGAAAAGGATGGAATTCTTGCATTGCAGCAGGCCACGGAACAGTTAGAAGCCACTCAAAACACCTCCGAACAGGAGAAACTGACCAGAGCCATCGCCGCTATCGAGGTAACACTGCCGTCCTACGATGTTCTCGAGGTCAAATATGCTGATATCGAAAAGCAACAGCAACTGCTAAAAACAGCTGCGTTTCATCAGGAATCCGCTTTGAAAGCCAAAACTTCCCTGACCGAAGAAATTAATGCCTTGAAAATAGAACGTGAGGCTATGGCGACCGTCGGCGCTGAAAAAGAAAAGCTTCTTGGGCAACAACATGCCCTGTCCAATCGCATCAATCAAATCAAAGCCTTGATTTCCTCCTTCAACACCCTGATCAAGCAGAAAGCACTGCTGGATGCTCTCCAGAAGGAATACACGATTGCGGCAGAACGGTCTGCAGCCCTGGCTCATAATTATGAAACCTTGAACAGAGCCTTTCTGGATGAGCAGGCAGGTATCATCGCCAGCACCCTCGCCGAAGGCACGCCCTGCCCTGTCTGCGGTTCCACGAAACATCCCGTTTTGGCCATGCTGGCAGATAACGCCCCCACAGAAGAGGACGTAAAAAAAGCAAAGACCGCCAGTGCTCAGGCCCAGTCCCTTACAGAACAGGCCAGCAACAAAGCCAGCATTCAAAAAGGTATTGTGACTACCGCCGAAGAAACTATTCGATTGGAAATCGCCGCATTGCTTGAAGGCGTTTCTTTCGACGACGCACACGCAGCCGCCCTTACAGAGGAAACCCAATTGAATGAACGGCTGTCCAAATTAAAAGCCCAGATTGCCATTCTCGACCAAAAAGAAAAACGCAAAGCCTTGCTGGATAAGACTCTGCCAGACAAGGAACAAGCCCTTGCAGATGCCGAAAAAATCCTCTCCGGAGCTAACGAAGAGATTGCCGGTTTGCAGTCGGCCATTGAGTCGCTCCGGAATCAGATTGTTGAATTGAAGCAGAACCTTCGATTTGAGAGCAAAACCCACGCCCGTTCTGAATTGGCCTCTCTCACGGCTCGGCGCACCGCTTTACAGAACGCTCAGGCCATCGCTGAACAAAAATTCATCAACGCAAAAGAGCGACTGGCAGAAATTCGAGCCGCAATTGCACAGCTTCGGACACAACTGGCAGAGGGCGAAGAAATCGATACTGCCGAACTGGAAAGCGTAAAACAAATCTTTACCAACGAGAAAAATATAATCCTTCAAAAGCAACGGGTAATTCACGCACGCATAGCCGCTAATACCAATGCGCAACGCAACATCTCCATAAAAGAAAAAGATATGACCGCATTGGAAAACAGATACACATGGATGAAAGAATTATCCGAAACCGCCAACGGCGCCATAAGTGGAAAAGAAAAAATCATGTTGGAGACCTATATTCAGACTACTTACTTTGACCGGATTCTGGAGCGAGCCAATCTGCGACTTCGAAAGATGTCCGGCGGTCAGTATGATTTGAAACGCCGCGTCAACGCCGCCAGTTTCAAAGGGCAAAGTGGTTTGGAACTGGACATCATTGACCACATCAACACTTCTGAACGCAGTGTCAATACCCTTTCCGGCGGCGAGGCATTCCTTGCATCTCTGGCACTTGCTCTGGGACTTTCCGACGAGGTTCAGATGTCCACCGGCATACGTCTGGACACGCTTTTTGTGGATGAGGGCTTCGGTTCTCTTGACTCTGAATCCCTGAGCAAAGCATATCATACACTCGCCGGACTAACCGAGGGTAATCGTCTGGTGGGCATCATCTCCCATGTTGCCGAGCTGAAGGAGCGTGTCGACAGACAAATTGTTGTCACCAAAAACAAGGCCGGCGGCAGTCAGGCAGTTATCAATGTATAATGATTGCTTATTCCTTCTCCAATGAAGAAAAGTCCAACACCCAACGGTGTTGGGCTTTTCTGGCAGTTGCCAATGGACTTTCCCACGGGCTAAAAATCACTCGGCCGCTCTCAATTTTTGCACCAGTCCGCGGACTGGTGCCGCCCTTTCATGTCCTGTGCCCGCAGAAAACACCCGACCACAAATGTGGTCGCGTGTTTT
>JAZSEN010000025.1:0-7335 GCA_045531675.1 Faecousia sp. | reverse complement strand
ACCATCCGCAACTGCGCGGCATACGGAACCATCAAGACGAACTACGCAAAGAACAGTTTCAATAACACTCCAACCATTTATATGGGCGGATTCCTGAGTTTCTCCAACACGAACGCACAGACCACCCTTGAAAACTGCCTGTTCGCAGGTAAGTTTGAGCGCGGTGCAAATCTGACAGACGAGGCTCGTCTTGGTGCATTCGGCACGCTTCGGTCTGTTAAAGCAATCAAGAACTGCTACTACCTCGCCGATGACGGTCTTGCGGCGGTACACAGCGATTCGAATCTGAAACCTGGTAGTGACAACGTCGAAATCACAGCGGTCACCGAGGACGACCTCAGGGGAGGCACAATCGCCACCCAGCTTGGCACGTTATGGGAGCAGGGAGAGAATTATCCAGTGATAAAAAGGTGAAAACTGAAAACTGAAAACTGAAAACTGAAAAGTGAAAACTGAAAGGTGAAAACTGAAAAGTGAAAGGTGAAAGGTGAAAAAAGTATGGATAATATAATTGACCAAAAAAGTAAGGCATTTGCGGTTCGTATTGTGAGGTTCACCCGATATTTACAAGAAGAGAAAAAAGAATTTGTGCTGTCAAAACAGATTCTTCGCTCGGGTGCAAGTATTGGTGCAAATACGAGAGAACGCAAGAATGCACAGAGCAAAGCAGACTTTGTAAACAAACTTTCCATCGCATTAAAAGAAGCAGACGAAACACAATATTGGTTGGAACTGCTTTACGAAAGCGATATTTTAGACAAAACAATGTACAATTCCTTAAACAATGACCTAAAAGAGATTATAGCAATCATAACTTCGAGCATAATAACTGCAAAAAACAATCAAAAGTGAAAAGAATATGAAAAATACAACTAACAAACTGTGGAATTTGGTGAAGTTTTCCGTTTTGAACCCGTCGAAATTGCTCCCGCTCGCTGTGTACGTGAACAAGTTCCCGTCCGCTTGCTTACTCGCAATTTTCACCTTTCCGTTTTCCGTTCTTATTTCTTGCTCCGAGCAAGAAATCGAGTCATTCGACTCGATGAAGGATGCTCCCATCACCGTTACAGCCGGTGTGGAGGGAATGTTGACCCGTGCAGGGTATGAAGGTACAAGTGTTCTCCCCGAGACCTTTTACCTGAGCATTACGCAAGACACCGAGGATGCAACCTCCAAGTACAACTACACCAATATACCTATGACGAAAGGCAGCGGCAATGCTTATACCTCCACCACTAACCTGTTGTGGAAGGACAACAACCGTGATGTGGCAGTCAATGCCTATACCACCGATGCCACAACCTTCACTGTGCAGAACGACCAGAGCACAACGGATGGCGTGCTTGCCAGCGACCTGCTTGGTGCAGTGAAAGCCGCTGAAAATTCTGATATCTCTATCAGCGAAGATAACATCAGCATCAACTTCCGTCATCTGCTCTGCAAGCTCGATGTGACTTTCTCGTGGGGAACAGAATTTTCTACTACTACCAAGAGCATTAAAAGTGTTGTGTATAATGGTTTCGGTATCGATGCTGTTCTCGACCGTACTACCGCTACAATAACACCGGGAACAAATGCTGCTGCAATCACCGCATTTGTTGGAAAGACTACTGTCGATGGGGTGGAGAAGGATATGTCCGAAGCCATCTTTGCGCCACAGGTGGGAGCTACCCCGAAGATTGTCATCACGACTTCGATTAACAATGTGGAACGTGTCTTTTCGCTCAATGTTACAGCACCTACAGACGGTTTTGTTTCAGGCAAGCGTTATACGATGGGAATTAAGATTGGTGGAACAGGGGCTGAAATTTCCCTTATCAGCGTCAATGACTGGACAGAAAAGCCTGTCACCGATGTTGAAACCGAGCAGGAGGCATTCGTCTATAATCCTGCAACAAATACTTACGAAGTTCATCTCTCCAGAGGAATGCAGGCTGCGATAGACGCTGCCGAACTGACAGGCACTGCTGAAAATCCGGCAACAGTTACTCTGCTGGCAGATATGGAAGTGGAGGGTACACCGAATGAGTATGGTGATATTGAGCAAGATATACTCGTTGATGGTGGTGTAATTGTCCTTGACTTGAATGGACATACCCTTAAAACTGCCAACACAAGTGATAATTGTTTGGTTGGTTTGCGGAATGGCGCAACGCTGATTGTCGATGACAGTTCTGAAGAAAAATCAGGAAAGATGATTACCTATGACAAAACATCTGATGTAATATTCGCTGATAATGGCAAGTTGGTTATAAACGATGGTACTTTCGAAGGAACCTATGTTATAAGAGGAATGGATAATAACTCTACCATCGAAATCAATGGTGGAACCTTTATAGGAACAAATAGTGCGATGTATGCCCAAAGCTCTATTCTGACCATCACGGGCGGTACATTTACCGGGGGTAGTTCTGCTTTATACTTAAATTCGCGCGGTAAACCGACGATTACCGGTGGTAGTTTCTCAGGAGAAGAATATGACATCGCTACAGCCGGATTGACATGTTTTCTCTCTTACAATGAAGAAACAGGTGAAGGACCTACCTTCCCGGGCGGACTCAGCATTGCCGGAACATCCAACAATCTGAACGCTTTGCCCGCAACCGGAGCAGCGTATTATGGTGCGAATGGCAATCAGTTGACTTTGGGAAACGATGCTACTACTTGTGAAGGCGATGTAACCGTGAAGATAGTAAATGAATAATCAAGAAGTAATTTCAAGAATTATGAAGAAAGCATATCAATATATAGCCTTGGCGGTGCTGGCACTTGGAATGGCAGCCTGCACGCAGGAGGAGGATTTCACTCCGCAGGGCAATCAGAAGGATTCTCCTCTTACCATTGCTTTGGCTGGCGTGGCGGAACTGACTACACGTGCAACCATCAACAATGATTACCTCGAAGGGGGAAGCATCGGTGTATTCGTGACTTCCACTACCGACAATCACCGCTACAGTGGCAACAACATCAAGTGGACCTACGGCAACGATGGTTGGAAACTGGAGGACGCTACCGTGGTACTCTTCGAGAACAATGGCGAGAAGCAGCAGATAGCCGCCTACTATCCTTATAACGAGAATTTGGGCACTGGTAATGTGTACAGCATCACCCTGCCCGAAGCATACAGTGAGGATTACGAGAACTATGACTACCTCTATGGCGGGTATGCACCACTGAGTAGCAACCCTGCCACCATCGCACTGAACCACTTGATGGCCAAGGTGACGGTCAACATACAGGCAACGGGTACAGAGATTGGGGGTGACAATGTAAAAAGCATCTCCCTGATGAACGTGCCCCGTTCCGCATCTTGGACAGTTCCTACAAATGTCCTCGGAGATTTGGGCACAGCCAATCAGGTGATAGCCCTCTATGCCAACGATACCGACGATGATGAGGTTGTAGATAACTATGTAGGCTATGCCCTTCCTGATGCAGCTACCTCACTTGGCATTCGTGTGACAATGAGCAGCGGACGCTCGTTTGCAGCGCAGGCACCGATTGCTGGCGGATTGGCAAGCGGTAACCATTACCTTATCAGTATGAAGTTAGGTAAGGATGCCGTGACGGTGGGCAACATTACCATTGGCGATTGGGGCACTCCAGAGAGCAACCCGACAGGAAGTGAAACGACTGAAATCTTTATCAACTCCACCGTGTCGGGCGAAACGGCTGTCATCGACATCGTGTCGAGTGCTGCGGAAGGTGTGCAGAATGCTATCTCAGAATTGCTTACAGCCAATCCGTCAGTCACCACTCTGACTGTGAACGGTATGCTGAACGAGGCTCAGCAAAGTGCATTGGCTACGGCTCTTGCTGACTTCAGCGGTACGCTGGTTATGGATATGACGGAAGTAGTCGATGCTATCAAAAGTCTGGCTTGCACAAAACAACTTGGCGGTTACACTGTTGATACGGATGAAAAGACAACGACCTATACCGTCTATACCGAAGCCGGATTGAATGTATGGCGAGAGGCTGTAGAAGAGAATCTGGCGACCAACCTTACACTTGGTGCAGACATCATCCTTTCTACCGACGGCATTGAAGTAACGAACGATAAGCCCAGCGGAAGCAACTGGACATACGTAATGCGGTTCAGTGGTACATTGGACGGTGGTGGACACCGTATTGTAAATCTTCGTATGTATGATGAAGAGTATGCTCATTTCATTTGGGTTGTTGACGGTGGTACGATTAAGAATCTTACGTTTGTGAATCCGGTTATTTATTGCAAAGATACTTATACGGCAACTTTAGCAAGCCAGATAGTGGGTCGCAGTTCGATTTTTGGCTGTCACGTCCAAGATGGTTCTGTTACCGGATATATTGGTACAGGCGGATTGATTGCGACAATATCGGATGATACAAACTATATTTATGGGTGTACCAATAGTGCCAAAGTAACAGGTACTCAATGGGTCGGTGGAATTGTCGGTAGCGGTTCTAATACAGATAATGTATTTGCAGCCTGCGCCAATACCGGAGAGGTTAGCGGAAACAGCTATGTTGGCGGCATTGTCGGACACTCTAAGACTTCTGAAGAGTTGATTGGCTGTTATACCACCGTGGGCAATCTTTGTGGTAATACGAATGCAACCGTTACAGGCAGCTATTACGTAGCATCCGAAGATACAGACGAAGAAGATGGAACCACAGCCGTAGCCGATGCTGCAGCGTTGAACAGTACCGATGTCGTAAATGCGATGAATGCTGCTATTGACACTTATAATAGTAGTGCAACTATAAAGGTTGCCTACCAATGGAAAGTTGGCACCACTCTTCCTGTACTTATTTCTGAGTAAACTACATAGAGCATACGGCATTGGGTTGTCGTATGCTCTTCCGTCTCGGCGGATATGTTATCCGCTGGGTATGAGTGTCATGGTCTCTGGATGGTGGAATAATTTATCGCATCAGGAGATGCTTATACTCACAGCCGGCGGATGACACATCCGCTGGAACGGAGGTGGATAACCGCATGCCTGTCATCCTGGCTGCAGGGAAGGAACTTAAAACTGCTCGAACATGAAATAATTTTGGCAGAAAATTTGTTTTGTTACCAAATATTGGTAACTTTGTGGAAAATTATAGCGATATGAAAACGACATCTGTAGCATTGGGTCCTTATTTCGAGAATTTTATCCGAATGCAAGTTGATCAAGGGCGTTACAATAATGCCAGCGAGGTTATTCGTGCCGGTTTGCGCCTATTGGAGGAGAACGAGAGTCATCTTCAAGAGTTGAAAATGGCAATTGCCGAGGGTGTTGAGAGTGGTATTGCCGCAGAATTTAATGCTGAAGAGCACCTTAAAGCACTAAAAGCAAAACGAGCAAATGGCTAAATATCACCTAACCAACAAGGCGGTTGAGGACTTATCCAACATTTGGGAATATACGGTTGACACTTGGTCGGAGCGACAAGCTGACGATTATTACAATATGCTAATCGCATCGTGTCAGAAAATTACCGAGAACCCTCGACTATTCGGCTTAAAGTATGAAGAAATCGCAGAGGGTCTGCATGGATATAGAGCCAATAAACATATCATCTTCTATCGCATTCTTGCTGACGGAGACATCTTGGTCATAAGAATCCTGCACCAACGAATGGATCTCAAGCATCGCATGCTTGAATATTAACAACCTGACACATCGTCCGTAAGTTTTGCATATGGGCGATGTTATTTCACACTTCTACTGACGAAAAATCACCGTCTCGGCGGATAGTTATCCGCCTCAAGACCATCGGATTTGCAAATCCGATGGGACGAAAGCCTGCGGATGACACATCCACTGTTCTCTGTTCTCTGTTATCTGTACTCTGTACTCTGTACTCTGTTGGCTTCGCCCAAGTTGCTATCGTTCGTTGTGTAATTACAAATACGTTTGCATTACACTCACTTACTCGCAACTTTCTCTGTTCTCTGTTCTCTGTTATCTGTTCTCTGTTATCTGTTCTGTTTGTGCCTGTTGCTTATAAATCACGGAAATTCGTGGAGTTTGGGAAATTCGTTTTTTTTTAATATGTTTGCATAAATTTAGGATAATATCAATTTTCAATAATATGAAGCGACTTATTTACGCATTTTTGCTGTCGTTGCCTTTGTGTGCGGCTGCGGACAATCCGCCTCTCATGGGCTGGAGTTCATGGAATACTTATGGTTTCCAAATCAATGATTCTGTAATAAAGGCTCAGGCCGATGCTATGGTAAAGCTCGGGTTCAAGGATTGCGGTTATAATCATATAAATATAGATGACGGTTTCTTCGGCGGACGCGACGAGAACGGCAAGCTGCTCATTCATCCCACACGTTTCCCCAACGGGCTGCGTCCTCTTGTCGATTATATCCACAGCCAGGGCCTCAAGGCGGGTATTTACTCCGATGCTGGCGCAAACACTTGCGCATCTTATTGGGGTCAGCCCAAGGATACAATTGGTATTGGCGTTGGCCTCTACGGACACGATGCCGAGGATATGGCGCTTTACTTCAATGAACTGAATTTCGACTTTATAAAGGTTGATTATTGTGGAGCAGATGCAAAGAATAATGCAGATGGTCTTGACCTTGATGTTGAAAAGCGTTACAAGGAGATTGCTGCGGCAATTGAGGCTACAGGCCGCACCGATGTTACCTGGAACATATGCCGTTGGGCATTCCCCGGTACTTGGGCGTGCGAGATTGCCGACTCTTGGCGCACGACCGAGGATATATACCTTGGTTGGGAGTCGGTAAAGAGTATCATCAATCAGAGTCTTTATCTGTCGGCATATGCATCGCCGGGTCACTATAACGATATGGATATGCTTGAGGTCGGGCGCGGACTAACCGAAGAGGAGGACAAGACCCATTTCGGTATGTGGTGTATGATGAGTTCTCCGCTGCTCATCGGTTGCGATCTCAATGATATAAAGGGCAATGCTCTTGAACTGATGCAGAACAAGGAACTTATTGCCGTTGACCAGGACCCTCTGGGCCTGCAGGCATATGTGGTAAAGCGAGAGAACGGCGGTTATGTGCTTGTGAAGGACGTTGAGGAGAAATATGGAACCAAACGTGTGGTTGCGTTCTACAATCCGACAAACGGAACTGTAAACATGAGCGTGGACTTCTCTCAGCTTGACCTTGCCGGCGAGGTGAAAGTGCGCGATCTCTTTGCAAAGGCCGATAAGGGCGTGTATGAGTCTTCTTTGGCTGTAACTGTTCCTGCCCATGGTACACGCATTTATAAACTTGAGGCTGATGAGCGCCTTGAACGCACGGTGTATGAGGCTGAGACTGCATGGCTCACCTCTTATCAGGAAATCAAGAACAACGAGGTATACGGCACAGCA
>JAZSEN010000026.1:0-12669 GCA_045531675.1 Faecousia sp. | reverse complement strand
GAAGGCTGAATTACCTTGACTTTTTTTGCCGGACATGATACGTTTATTGCCGTTGTGTATCCCTATACGAAATCGGAGATGATCCAATGAAAGAGAAGAAGAATCTGATCGCATTGCTGCCTATCGGCGTGTTTTTGGTGCTGTATCTGGGTATGGGATTGTTGTTTGAATATGTACTAAAGATCGAGATGGGTTTTTACAAGATCCCCATCGTTGTGGTTTTTCTTGTTGCACTGCTGGTTGCGTTCCTGCAGAATCGTAAGTTGTCTTTTGACGATAAGCTGTCAGTTGTTGCAAAAAGCATAGGGGATAAGGACATTATGACCATGGTTCTTATCTTCCTTGCTGCCGGTATTTTTGTTGGTATCACCGGTCGCAGCAGTGCGGAAGCGGTTGCCTATTTCTTGCTTTCCGTCACGCCTGCATGGGCTGCAGTCGCCGTGCTGTTCGTTGCAGCATGTTTTGTTTCGCTGGCTATGGGAACTTCCGTCGGTACCATCACGCTGATCGCGCCGATCGGCATTGCGGTTTCCAATGTTTCCGGATTTTCGATGCCGCTTTGCGTTGCTTCCGTGATGGGTGGCGCCATGTTTGGGGACAATCTTTCCTTCATCTCCGATACCACTATTGCGGCGTGTAACTCGCAAGGTTGTGAAATGAGGGATAAATTCCGTGCCAATTTCAAGATCGCACTTCCTGCAGCGCTTTTGTCATTAGGAATCATCCTTGTTCTGTCAGTGGGCAATGATATCACGCATATTGAAACACCGGACTACAATCTGGTTTTGCTGATCCCGTATGCGCTGGTTTTGATTGGTGGAATCGCTGGCATGAACGTGTTTGTTGTCTTGTTGATCGGCATCGCTTCCGGTCTCATCATTACTTTGTCTACCGGTACTGCCGATTTCATGTCGCTGCTATCCAATATGGGTTCCGGCGCCGCAGGTATGTTTGAGACCATCATGGTCACGGTTCTGGTGACGGCCATGTGCGGTCTGATCCGTGTATTCGGTGGGTTCGATTCGGTTTTGAATCTGATTCACAGAGTATTTAAGGGCCGGATCGGCGGAAGACTCGGTGTTGGTCTTCTGGTTGGCGCCATGGATATTGCCACAGCCAATAATACCGTCGCTATCGTCATGGCAGGCCCCATTGCCCGGCAGATCTGTCGTGAATACGACATCACACCGAAGGAATCCGCATCCCTGCTGGATACCTTTTCCTGCATTTTTCAGGGTGTGATCCCGTATGGCGCTCAGATGCTTGTGGCTGTATCCGCGGCGGCAAGTCTTGGCGTGACGGTATCTGCCTTTGATATTATTCCGTTTCTGCTCTATCCGTATGCGCTGGCGGTTTGCTCGATGATTTTCATCATCGCAGGCGGTATGCGCAGGAAGGGAAGTAAGTAAACAGAGCAGCACAATCCATTTGGGTGGTGCTGTTTTCAGCTGCCGATGGGAATCGATGTCGATTTCATCATCTAAATGCCGATATCAATAAGAAAACCACCCTTTCGGGTGGTTTTCTTATTGGTGGAGCCGATGGGAATCGAATTAATCAAAGTGTCGATTCCGTCCAGCCGGAATCGAGCAACAGTCCACCGGACTGTTGCATATAAAATGTTCGATTCCCATCATCTGAATGCCTATATCAATACTAAAAGCCACCCCGAAGGGTGGCTTTTAGTATTGGTGGAGCCGATGGGAATCGAACCCATGTCCGAAAGCAACTTGGAAAGAACTTCTCCGGGTGCAGTTTGTTATTTACATTCCCTCAAACGGCCGGGAACAAACACCCTACCGTTATCAGTAGCTTCATAATGCATGGCACGCGCAAAGCTTAGCGTACGCACGGTCCCCACTCAAATCACACCCGAGCCCGGCTCGTGGGCCTTCCGGGGCGGATGCGCGCCTAATTAGGCAGCGAAAGCAACAGAATTGTTGTCAGTTAATTTTAAAAGTTACCCGTTTTATCGTGGTCAGGTGCCACGGCCCGCTATTCCAGCCTCACTACCCCCGTCGAAACCAGTACGGCCCCATATGGAGATGAGGAGATACGAGATGCAAGATGCAAGATGCAAGATGATGGGTAATCTCGTATCTCCTATTGGTTTTAGAATCTTCCGTAAGGATCAGGGAGCTTTTTGGGCTCCGGATAGGATTCACCTTTGCAATCAACGGTGATGGAGGCAATCTTCTGCTCGGTCAGAGGACGGTCGCTACGGTCGGTTTTGGTGGCAGCGATGGCATCCACAACCTCCAGTCCAGAGGTTACCTTACCAAAGGCAGCGTACTGTCCGTCCAGATGCTTGGAATCCTCATGCATGATAAAGAACTGACTGCCGGCGGAGTTGGGGGAGGAGGATCGGGCCATGCTCAGCACGCCGCGCTTATGCTTCAAATCGTTCTTAACGCCATTGAAGAAAAACTCACCCTTGATGCAATAGCCGGGACCACCCATGCCGGTACCCTCAGGGCAGCCACCCTGAATCATAAAGCCGGGGATGACCCGATGGAAAATCAGTCCGTCATAGTAGTTGTGGTTTGCCAAATCGATGAAATTATAAACACTCTGAGGTGCGATTTCGGGATACAGCTCACCTTCAATGACGCCGCCGTTTTCCATTGTAATTTTAAAAGTAGGATTTGCCATTTAATATCTCTCCTTCATGGCCCGGTCGATTTGACGCTTTGCGTCCCGTTCTGCCGTGGCCTGTCTTTTGTCGTACAGTTTTTTGCCTTTGCACAGTCCCACGTTTACCTTCACGCGACTGCCCTTGAAGTAAACGGAAAGGGGAATCAGGGAATAACCGTCCTGCTTGACTTTGCCGTAGAGCCGCATGATTTCACGTTTGTGCATCAGCAGACGTCGGGGACGTCGGGAGTCTACATTGAAACGGTTACCATGGTCGTAAGGGGAGATGTGCATCTGGTTTATCAGAAGCTGACCGTCTTTAATGCCGCACCATGCGTCTTTCAGGTTCAGAGTACCCTGACGGATGGATTTGACTTCAGTACCAACCAGCTCAATACCGGCTTCCATCTCTTCCTCCACAAAATATTCGTGGTAGGCTTCACGATTTCGTGCCATAACCTTGATGCCTTGCTTTTCCAGAATACTCACCTCCTGTTTCATCAAGCATTATACCACAGTTGTCAAATTAGTCAAACAGGAATTTTTCCAATTCTTTTGTCGAGTCAAATGAGAAATCGCACAGACTTCGCATTTCCGAAGACAGGTCCGGAAACTCCTGTTTGCCCCACGCAGCAAAGGCGATTGGAACATGGAGCGGGTTTGCCATTTTCCACGCAAGTTTCATATCGTCTACCACCAGTATGTCCTTCGGCTCCAGATGAAACCGTTCCATAATATCCAGCAGGGGATAGGGGTGGGGTTTGCGCTGATTCTCCGGTAAATCCCAACCGTATACAGCATCCGGTGCGATAGAAAAATGGTGATGGTAGTCCCGGGTGATGTTTTCTTCACCGGAAAGGGAAACCACGCAGATAAGTCCCCCTTGCTCCTTTTGTCGGTGGATGATATCCCTGATGCCAGGGAATGGATCGGGAATATGTGTCCGAACGTATTCCTTCCAGCCCAGATATTCTTCCGTCAGCTCCGCATCGGTAAACTGCCATTTTTTTCTGCACATTTCAGAAAACACCATTTCATGACAGCCGCGGACATACTCCTCGTAGGTGATAGCTGTTTCAGGACGAAAGCGGTGCAGGATTTGCTTGAAGAAGGGGAATCCGAGTGTTTTTTCGCTTTGGACAACTGTATCGTCATGATCCAGTATAAGGCAAGGGAATTTCAGCATAGCCATTCTCCTTTAACTCTCTGTATCAAACAGGCTCTCTATGGATGTGTCCAGAACCTGCGCCAAGCCGTACAGTTCGATATCGGTAACAGTGCGCTGTTTGTCTTCAATCCGTGAAATGGAACCCCGGCAGACGTAAATCGCCAGCATTTCCAGTTTGTTGGAAAGGGTTTGCTGGCTCCAACCCTTTTGAATTCGAAGACGGCGAACCTGATCGCCAATCATATTTTTATCGGTTCCGTCAATAATTCTTGCCACTTTAGCAACCTCCTATATATTGTCTTGGCATAGGACAATATGTAGTGTATAGTAAATCCAATCAGATGCTGTCCTATAACAGGACAAATGTATGTTCCGATAAAGATTTATTTTCGGAGAGCCCTTAGATTGCGTTACGGGGAAGCTGTTAATATCTAACTTTGGATAATGTGTATAAATTCAGGTGCAAGGAATTGGCAAGAACACAAACTCTCCGGTTTTTTGCAAATTAGGCTTGAACATTGTTTATCTGTGTTATATAATTAAATTGTGCTATCTCCGATGCGTTATCGGATAATTAATACGAAAGGAAAGAGGACTATGAAAAAAGCAATCGCATGACTGTTGGTTGTTGCTATGACCGCGGCTATCTCCATTGGCGGAACCCTTGCCTATCTGACGGACACCGACGAAGACGTCAACGTCATGACCGTGGGTCAGGTTAAGATTGACCAGTTGGAGTACGAACGCGTGGATGTTGAAACCAATGGCGATGATGCCAAGGTTCAGGAATTCCACGACAACAAGCCTCTGTATCCGGCCGTCACCAAGGATGATTTCAAATGGGATACTACCGACGGTGTTGTTGATTGGGCGCAGATCGGCAAGGAGGATTACACCTCCGGCATCTGGAATCCTGAGAAAACCAACAACGAAGTGGACAAAATGGTGTTCGTCAAGAACAAGGGCGATTTCGATGCCTATGTTCGCACCGTCTTTGCCTTTGAGGCAGGCGACTACCAGACTCTGGACGAGTTCAATGCCAAGGTTCATCTGAATCTGAACGAAACTGACTGGACATGGGAGTGGACACAGCCCCCTGTCACCATCGGTAAAGGCACCTACTTTGTTGCAACGGCTACTTACAATAAAGTTCTGGAGCCCGGAAAGTTGACCGAGATTAGCCTGAGCCAGATTGCTCTGGACCCCTCTGCCACCAATGATGACGTTGCCGGTTTTGGTGACACCTATCAGGTACTGGTTCAGTCTCAGGCAGTTCAGGTTGCCGGTTTTGAGGATGCGGATGCCGCTCTGACTTCTGCCTTTGGTGAGCTTATCACCGATGAAGTAGGGGACGGCAATCCTCCTTTTGAGTTGATTCCTGATGATGTGCCCTTCGAGGGGGACAGCCCTGTGTCCGGCACTGACGTCAAAACCGCGATTCATTATCTGGAAGGCGATGCTACCAAGGAAAAGATTACTGCTAAGGTTACCAGTGTTACCTTTGGCTTAAACAAGGACTATTCGGACATCGTGGACGATTATGAGGGTACTCTGGTGGATGTGGAGCAGGATGTGCCTGTGTACGCTTATTATGTTCCTAACGGCTCGAACTACGATATCTATTTCCTGGCCAGCGATGATATTTTTGCCCCGATGGACAGCTACGAGCTGTTTTACAACGGTCAGGCAATGTCTGCGTTGGCTAAGCTGGACATGAGTAATCTGAACACCAGCCGTACCACCCGTATGAGCCGGATGTTCCGAAATCTGCCGGTGACTACCCTTGATGTGTCCGGCTTTGATACCGGTGCCGCGACTGCAATGGATTACATCTTCTATCAATGCAGCAAGCTCAAGTCCCTGAATCTCTCCGGCTGGGACGTGAGCAACGTAGAAAAAATCGACCGCGGATTCTATCAGTGCAGTGCTCTGACTACGGTTGGCGATTTGGAAAACTGGGATTTAAGTAATGTACTGAATACACAGCATATGTTCTATCAGTGCAAAGCGCTGAAGGAATTGACCGGCACCCAGAACTGGGGACTGGAAAACACCACTAATATCATGAGCATGTTCCATACCTGCTCTTCTCTGACCAATATTGAGGGTGCAGAGGCTTGGAAGTTGGGTAAGGTTTCCGATGCCAGCTATGCTTTCTATATGGCTTCCAAGCTGTCGGAGCTGGATGTCAGCGATTGGGATATGAGCAATGCCACTACTACCTTTGCCATGTTTTATGGCGCCGCTAGTTTGGAGACGCTGGATGTCAGCGATTGGGATATGGGTAATGTCAAGGATATCAGCGGTATGTTCTCAGATTGCGCCAAGATTAACGGTTTGGATGTCAGCAATTGGGATACCGGCAACGTCACCAGTATGTATATGGTGTTCTGCAGATGCCCCAATCTGACCAGCGTGGATTGCGGTGATTGGGATACCTCTAAGGTTACCACTATGCGGCTTATGTTTGACGGTTGTACAGGACTAATTAGCGTTGATGCCAGTGGTTGGAACACCGCTAAAGTCACTCAGATGCACGGAATGTTCCAAAACTGTCTTAAGCTTGAGTCTGTGGATGTCAGCAGTTGGGATACCTCCAATGTAACTACTATGAACCATATGTTCAGAGCTTGTATTTCTTTGGAGGAGTTGGATGTTTCTAACTGGAATGTAAGCAAGGTTACTGACTTTAACTCCATGTTCTGCGGAGCGGGCGACAATGCCTTTGATATGAAGCTTAAGGAGCTGGATGTCAGCAATTGGCAGCCCACCAGCGCGGTAAAAATGAACCACATGTTCTATGGCTGCGCACAGGTGACCGAGTTTGATATGAGCGGATGGAATATGCCCAATCTGTACACCACCAGCCATATGTTTGCGGATTGCTCAGGTTTGCAGAACCTCGACCTTTCCGGTTGGCAGACAACTAGCAAATGGTACTCTATGGATGCAATGTTCAATGACTGCCGCAGCATCAAGTTCCTGGATGTGTCCAGTTTTACCACCTCTGGTGTGGTAGAGTTCAGCCAGATTTTTGAGGCTTGCTGGAGTCTTGAGGAAATAAAGGGTCTGGAAAACTGGGATACAGCCAATGGTAAGACCTTCGACCAGACTTTCCTTTCCTGTGGTTCTTTGAAAGAACTGAATCTGTCCAGCTTTGACACTCGTAACGCCAAATCCGGAAACAAGGCTCTCAATGGTGATATTTCTCAGGGCTTTGTCCAGATGTTCAGCGGTTGTAACAGCCTGCAGAAGCTGATTCTGGGTGCAAACTTCGACTTTGATGGTAACGGAACGGTTACGGCTGTTTGCGCTTTGCCCAATCCCGGTGAAATTGATGGTGCTGCAACCAAGTGGTACAATGCTGCCAATGATACCTATTATGCTGCTTCTGAAATTCCTGAACCTGAGGATGTAGCTATGACCTATGTTGCAGCTGTTTCTCCTGCTCAATCAGAAAGCTAAATGGACGATAGAAATACCGGCTCTGGAAACAGAGCCGGTATTAATTTTGACGTAATCATAAGAGTATCTGACATTGCATTTTGTATATTATTATAAAGCATGCTTGATTTTAAAAGTAAAACACTATATAATAATTTTGTAAAACTGTTTTTTCGCGTAAACTAATTAAGGGGAGGAAGAAGACTATGAAAAAAGCAATCGCATGGCTGTTGGTTGTTGCTATGACCGCGGCTATCTCCATTGGTGCGACGCTTGCCTATCTGACGGATACTGACGAAGACGTCAACGTCATGACTGTGGGCCAGGTGAAAATCGACCAGCTGGAGTATGAACGTGTGGATGTTGAAACCAACGGCGACGATGCCAAGGTTCAGGAATTCCGCGATAACAAACCCCTGTACCCCGCCGTCACCATGGACGGTTGGGATACCACCGACGGTGTTGTTGACTGGGAGCAGATTGGCAAGGATGGTTACACCTCCGGCATCTGGAATCCTGAGAAAATCAACAATGAAGTGGACAAGATGGTGTTTGTCGAGAATGAGGGCGACTACGATGCTTACGTTCGCACCGTCTTTGCCTTTGAGGCTGGCAACTATTCCACTCTGGACGCGTTCAATGCCAAGGTTCATTTGAACCTGAACACCACCGATTGGGACTGGGAGTGGACTCCTGCACCTGTCAAGATTGGTGAGGGTACTTACTTTGTTGCAACCGCTACATATAACAAGGTTCTGGCTCCTGGCATGCTGACGGAAATCAGCCTGAGCCAGATTGCTTTGGATTCCTCTGCCACCAATGATGACGTTGCCGGCTTAGGTGACACCTATCAGGTTCTGGTTCAGTCCCAGGCTGTACAAGTTGACGGCTTCCAGAATGATATGGATGAACTGGTCAACGCCAAGACCGCTCTGAACGAAGCTTTCGGCACCATCCCCACCGCGGATAACAAGTTCCCCTTTGATGGTGACAGTGCCACGAAGGGTATTGACCTTAAGACTGCCCTGCACTATCTGGACGGCAATGACATTTCCAAAAAGATTACTTCCGTTACCATTGGGCTGAACAGCAAGTACGCTGATACTGTTGCCGGTCTGGAAGGTACACTTGTTGACGTGGAGCAGGATATTCCCGCTTACGCCTTCTACGTCCCCAATGGCGACAATTATGATGTCTATGTCCTCTCCGATTATACCATTTATGCCCCTGAGGACAGCAGTATGCTGTTTAAGAATCTGGAAATTATGACCAAGCTGGACACCTCCAACCTGAATTTTGGCCGTGCTAAGCTTATGAACAGTCTCTTTTCCAACTGCTTTGCGTTGACTGAAGTGGACGTTACCGGCTGGGATGTTTCCAATAATACTACCTTTGACCGCCTGTTCTACACCTGCAAGAATCTGAAAATAGTGAAAGGTCTTGGTACGTGGAACACCGGTAATGTAACCACCACCTTCGGCGCTTTCTATGAGTGCCAGAAGCTGATTGATATTGACGGCGTTGGTGACTGGGATACCAGCAAGGTTACCACCATGGCACACATGTTCCGGAACTGTAAGTCTCTGCCTGTGTTGGATATTGGCGACTGGGATGTGGGTAATGTCACGGAGTTCAATTCCATGTTCAACTACCTTAATACGGTCACTGAGCTGGATTTGACTGGCTGGGATATGCACAGTGCGCAGAAGCTTAATCATATGTTCTACGGCTGCGTTGGCCTGACGGAAATGAATATGGCCAACTGGGACGTTACCAATGTTACCACCACCAGCCATATGTTCTGCGATTGCAACTATCTGGAATCGGTTGACATTACCGGTTGGAATACGGTCAGCCTGACCAGTATGGACGCTATGTTCAATGATTGCTGGAGACTCAAGTCCGTGGATATGTCCAGCTTCGTAACCGATAAGTGCGTGGAGTTCTCCCAGTTGTTTGAGAACTGCTCAAGTCTGGTAGAGGTTAAGGGCATGGGGGGCTGGAATACCTCCAAGGGTAAGTGCTTTGGTCAGATGTTTATGAATTGTTCCTCCATTAAGGAAATCGATTTTTCCAGCTTTGATACCCGTAATGCCACCACTAACTATACGATGCAAAATAATTCGTACAGTGAGGCTATGCAGTATATCTTGCGCAATAACACTAGTCTGGAAAAACTTAGCTTGGGCAAAAATTTCGTCTTTGACGGAGATGGTAATCTGCCGGAATCGTATTTTGTACAGATTCCCACGCCCAGTAACGTGGAAGGTTGGGACGGCAATTGGTACAACGCCGAAACCGGTGAAGCCTTTGCGCCATCTGAGATTCCTGACAGTACTGCTGCCACCTATGTGGCTGTGAAACCCTGAAATACCTAATAAATACTGGCTCTGGAAACAGAGTCAGTATTTATTATTTGGTGCGAAATGATTTGCTAATTTTTTTAAGTGAAGCAAACAAATAACTTGATTTTATAATAATAACAGTATATACTATAAGTGCACGACTACATTTTGTGATATATTACCAAGGAAAGGAAGAAAGTTATGAAAAAAGCAATCGCATGGCTGTTGGTCATTGCTATGACTGCGGCTATCTCCATTGGCGCGACACTTGCCTACCTGACTGACACCGACGAAGACGTCAACGTCATGACCGTAGGTCAGGTGAAAATCGACCAGCTGGAGTATGAACGTGTGGATGTTGAAACCAACGGCGATGATGCCAAGGTTCAGGAATTCCACGACAACAAGCCTCTGTATCCCGCCGTCACCAAGGACGGTTTCGATTGGGGTACCACAGACGGCGTTGTTGACTGGGAACAGATTGGCAAGGATGGTTACACCTCCGGCACCTGGAATCCTGAGAAAATCAACAACGAAGTGGACAAGATGGTGTTTGTCAAGAACAAGGGCGATTTTGATGCCTACGTTCGCACTGTCTTTGCTTTTGAGGCTGGTAACTACACCAATCTGGAGGAGTTCCGGTCCAAGGTGCATCTGAACCTGAACGATACCGACTGGACATGGGAGTGGACGGAACCACCGGTCACTATCGGTGAAGGTACTTACTTTGTTGCCACCGCTACATATAACAAGGTTCTGAAGCCTGGTGCGCTGACGGAAATCAGCCTGAGCCAGATTGCTCTGGATCCCTCTGCTACCAACGAGGATGTTGCCGGCTTCGGCGACACCTATCAGGTTCTGGTTCAGTCTCAGGCTGTGCAGGTCGCAGGCTTTACCGATGCCGATACCGCTTTGGACGAGGCATTTGGCGAAATCATCGTTAACAAGGGCACCGTGGAAGCCCCGGATTTGGAGTTGGACTCTGATGAAATCCCTTGGGAAGATGACAACTCCACAAAGGGCATTGACCTGAGAAAGGCTCTGCACTACTACGAGGGTGACCAGACCAACCAGATTACCACGAAGGTTGCCAATGTTATTTTCGGCGATAATGCGTCTTACACCACCATCACCGCCAACTACACTGGCACTCTGGTAGATGTGGAGCAGGATGTTCCTGTCTATGCTTATTATGTCTCTAAGGGCAACACTTACGATGTTTACCTCCTGGCTAACGACGTGATTTACTCTCCTAAGGACAGCTCTGCCCTGTATAGGGGAATGACTGCCCTGGAGGCTGTTAACACTGCCAACTATGATGTCAGCCGCGTGGAGAATATGAAACAGTTGTTCCGGGAATGTGGAAAGCTGACTACGCTGGATACTACCGGTTGGGATACTTCTAATGTTACGAATATGTCGCAGGCGTTCTATAAGTGCTCGGCACTGAAGGAGCTTGATTTGTCCCACTTCGATACCGAGAATGTTACCACTATGCAAACGATGTTCCGTGAGTGCACCAGCCTGGTGACTCTGGATGTGTCCGGCTGGGATACTCGTAAGGTTACTAATATGCAGCAGTTTGCACTCAGTTGCAGCAAACTGAAGACGATTGATACCACCGGTTGGGTGAACGGAAGTGTGACGGATGTCAGCTATATGTTCTTTAGCTGCCCCAGTCTGACTCAGGTGATCGGCAGCGGTACCTGGGATCTCAGCAAAGTGACAACAGCCTATGCTATGTTCGAGTATGACAGCGCCTTGACTTCTCTGGACGTGACGAACTGGGGTTTGAATAACGTTACGGATGCTACGTATATGTTCGACGCTTGCACTGCGTTGAAGGAGCTTACCGGTGAGGAGAACTGGACACTGGACAATTTACAGAAGCTGAGACAGATGTTCATGAACTGCAATGCTCTGACTGCACTGGATTCTGAGGGCTGGGGTATGGGCAAAGCCGAGGATTTGTATTTGGCCTTTGGTAATTGCCATAATATGGAGTACATCAACACCGGCGACTGGGATACCAGCAGCTTCGTTGATTTGACCGGTACCTTCCAGCACGATTACAAGCTGAAGACTGTTGATGTTGCCAACTGGGATACCTCCAATGTCACCAGTATGTGGGGTACCTTCAACGCCAGCACCAGCCTGGAGTATCTGGATGTTTCCAACTGGGATGTCAGAAAGGTTACCAACTTTACTATGATGTTCCAGGGCAATGGAAGCAATAAAATGGATATGAAGATCAAGGAACTGGATGTAAGTAAGTGGGAGCCCAACAGCGCAGAACGTATGGGTCATATGTTCTACGGCTGTGCTTTGCTGACTGAGCTGGATCTGAGTGGCTGGGTGATGCCCAACCTGTATACCACCAGCCATATGTTCGCTGACTGCATCAACCTTGAGGTGATCGATGTGTCCGGCTGGCAGACTTCTTCCACCTGGCTGTCCATGGACGCTATGTTCAATGACTGCCGCAAGGTAAAGTTCCTGGATGTGTCCAGCTTCACCACCTCCGGCGTCACGGAATTCTCTCAGATTTTCGAGGATTGCTGGGCACTGGAAGAGATCAAGGGCCTGGAGAATTGGAACACCGCCAACGGTATGAGCTTTGATGAGACCTTCCTGAACTGCGGCTCTTTGAAGGTGCTGAATCTGTCCAGCTTTGATACCAGAAACGCACAGTACGGCAACAAGCACCTCAACGGAGATACGTCCAAGGGCTTTGATCAGACCTTCAATGGTGTGAACAGCCTTGAGAAGCTGATTCTGGGTGAGAACTTCCACTTCAACGGCAACGGCACCGTTACCGCAGTGGCCACCCTGCCCAACCCGGGGAGCATTGATGGTCAGACCGCTGTTTGGTACAACGAGGCCAACGGCACCTACTACACCGCCGATCAAATCCCTGAAGGCGCGGCGACCTACATTGCCGTAGTCAAGCCTGCGGAAAATGGCTAATTGAATCTTCCAATCCCGGCTCCCGAAACGGAGCCGGGATTCATTATATCTTTGAGTTTTTGTGGCAAAAACGATTGTTTAATTTATTGAGATCGTAGGGCACGCATTTAT
>JAZSEN010000078.1:0-10295 GCA_045531675.1 Faecousia sp. | reverse complement strand
CCCGGCGGCCAGAGAAGAGCTAAGAAGTCTGAGTACGCCACTCAGCTGACCGAGAAGCAGAAGGTCAAGTTTGTTTATGGTATCCAGGAGAAGCAGTTCCGGAATTACTACGACAAGGCCGCTCGTGCAGAAGGCAACACCGGTGAGGTGCTGCTGACCTACGTTGAGCGTCGTCTGGACAATGTCGTGTACCGTCTGGGCTTTGCTAACTCCCGCCGTCAGGCTCGCCAGCTGGTGAACCACGGTCATTTCACTGTCAATGGCAACCGCGTCAACATCCCCAGCTACCTGATTAAGGTGGGCGATGTGATTGCTGTTTCCGAGAAGAGCGTTTCCAACAACTTCTTCAAGAAGCTGAAGGAAGACGATACCTTCGTTGCTGCTCCCAAGTGGCTGGATCGCGATAAGAATACCCTCACCGGTAAGGTCGTTGCTATGCCTACCAAGGCGGATATCGACTTCGACATCGCTGTCCACCTAATCGTCGAGTTGTACTCCAAGTAATCGACCCCCTATCCGTTCGTTTGTAAAATGGTGGGGCTTCATCGCCCCACACAACTAAAGGAGGGTTATGATTCATGGTAGAAATTGAAAAGCCTCGCATTGTATGCGTGGATACCCCTGAGGATCCTTCATACGGCAAGTATGTCGTGGAGCCTCTGGAGCGTGGTTATGGCATGACTCTGGGCAATTCCCTGCGCCGGATTCTGCTGAGCAGCCTCCCTGGCTATGCTGCCACCTCTATCAAAATCGGCGGTGTTCAGCACGAGTTCTCCACCGTGCCCGGTGTTACCGAGGATGTGACGGAGATTGTCCTGAATGTTAAGCGCATGATTATGAAGCTGCACAGCACCGGTCCCAAGACCGTGTATATCGATGCGGTTGGTCCTTGTGAGATTACGGCCGGTGATATCAAGGCTGATGCTGAGGTTGAGATCCTGAACCCCGAGCTGCACATTTGCACTCTGGGCGACGACGCCACTTTTAATATGGAAATCACCTTGTCTCAGGGTCGTGGTTATGTTTCCTCTGATCGGAACAAGACCCCCCAGACTGTTATCGGTGTGATTCCCATCGACTCCATCTATTCTCCTGTCAAGAAGGTGAATTATACGGTGGAGCCCTGTCGTGTTGGTGACAAGACCGACTTCGACAAGCTGACCCTTGAGGTCTGGACCGATTCCACCATCTCCGCCAAGGACGCAGTTTCCTTGGGTGCGAAGATTCTCTCCGATCACCTGACGGTGTTCACCGGTCTGTCTGACTCTGTCAGCACTGGTTCCACTGTGGTCGAGAAGATTAACGATCGTCCCGATGCCAAGCTGGCCATGACGATTGATGAGCTGGATCTGTCTGTCCGTAGCTTCAACTGCCTGAAGCGTGCTAACATCAACACCGTTGCCGACCTGATTAACAAGACCGGTGAGGACATGATGAAGGTCCGTAACATGGGTAAGAAGTCTCTGGACGAAGTTCAGAAGAAGCTGGAAATGATGGGTCTGTCCCTGGCCAGCGAAGATTCTGGCAGCAACAACTAAGTTAACCTTTTACAAAGGAGGAAACGTTCATGTTTGGCACTCGTAAGCTGGGCAAGACCAGCACACAGAGAAGAGCGCTCCTGCGTCAGCAGGTCACCGACTTGCTGCGTAACGGCAAGATGGAGACCACCTTCTACCGCGCCAAGGAAGTTCAGCCCATGGCTGAGAAGATGATTACCTTGGGCAAGAAGGGCAACCTGGCCGCTTATCGTAAGGCTATGGGCTACATCACTGATGAGGATGTTGTTCAGAAGCTGTTCAAGGAGATTGCTCCCAACTATGCTGACCGTAATGGCGGCTACACCAGAGTGACCCGTACCGGCGCTCGTCGTGGCGATGCTGCTGAGATGGCGGTCATCGAGCTGGTCTAATCCAGTTAACAACAATAGATGAAAGCCTGCCGCGTTGCGGCAGGCTTTTTGATATTACAGCAGGATTGACAGAAGAAAGACAGCGGCACAAGCCGCGGCAGCGACGGTCAGAAGGCTTTTTCCTTTGAAGGAAAGCAACACCGCAACCAGAAAACCGCCAATGGCAGGAATCAAGTCTGTAGCGTAAAAGATAGCTGGAACAGTCATAACCGCCAGAACAGAGTAGGGGATGTAGTGCAGAAAGGAGAGGATGAACCGGTTGGTAATCTTCTTTTTCATCAGCACAAGGGGCAGCATTCGTATGAGATAAGTGACACCGGCGGTAACCAGAAGATACAGGAAGAATTTCATTGGGTCACCTCTGCTTCTATGGGTGATGCAATTGCCATAATGGTGCTGGCAATACAGGCACAAATGATGATAACAAAGCCGCCAGGGACCGTTTTAAGCAAGGGAATGAAGTAGAAGGCGCAGCTTAAAGCCACGGCAATAACGACGCAAAGAGCGGTAGGGCGACTGGCTTTTATTTCGGGAATGACGATTGCAATAAACATTCCGTAAATCGCCACACTCAAGGATGATGTTACGATAGCAGGGAGAATATTACCTGCCAGAGCGCCTAGAATGGTACCGACAGACCAGCCGAGCCATGGTGTCAAAATCAATCCGTAGAGATAGTTTTTGGAAACCGCACCTGATTGACTACTGGCAACGGCGAATACCTCATCGGTGTTGACAAAGGAAATCGCAAGGCGGTGGGGAGTGGTCATGTCCTTATCCAGCTTCTGAGTCAAGGAAATGGACATCAGAGCATACCGAAGATTGATGACAAGCTGGGATATGGCAAGTTCAATCAAGCTGCCCTGTGCGGCTATAATCGGAACAGCGGCCAGTTGACCGGCAGAGGTAACGCAGCTCATGGAAATCAGTAACGTTTCCCACGGGGTCAACCCATTTTCAACGGCGAATATTCCAAATGCGAAGGACACGGACAGATATCCTAGACAGATTGGTATACCATCCATGATACCTTTTTTGAACAGTTTATAATGATTCATTGTATCAGGCTTTCCAATAAATTTCCGTAGTGAACCCCCATCCGTCTGGATGGGGGTTACTGCTATGCAAATATAGCATAAAACAATATAGCTGTCAAGTTGAGTTCAATTGTGCAGTAGCCGATGATACCATTATCGCTTTGGAACTGTTCCGATAGGCACGAAGCACACAACAACTTTGTGAAATCATTGAACGTGTGCGGAAGAATTGTCTGCGGCTCGTGATCGTCGACAGGATCACCCTTGATTGCGGCCGCGGTCAGGGATGGAAAATGCGAAGGCAAAGGGACGGTAGATTGGGCGGCAGCAAGTGAGCAAAGAGGACATCCCCGCTGCCTTTCTCTGCCATCATCCCTCCCATAAGAATGGGCCGCTCAATATCAGCGAATTGGCGAGAGTGTGCAACATCAGCCGTACCACCGCTTACAAATACATTGGAGTTTTGGAAGTATGATAAAGGGGAAACCGTGATTGGTTTCCCCTTTATCATTTTACAGACCAAGCAACTGCTTTTTCTTTGCGTCAAACTCCTCTTGGGTGATAACACCACTATCTAACAATTCCTTGAACTTTTTGAGTTCATCGGCGGCAGAGGTCTGCTGAATTACTGTTCCCTGGGGTGCTTTGTTTCTTTCAATATCTTCGTCGGTAGCATCGGTAATATCTTTTGAACCACACTTGGGGCATTTACTATAATCAACAATTCTACTCAACTTATCCTCTGCTGTCTGTAAATCGGTAGAACCGGACGCACGATAACCTGCCAATGTCCCAGTCAAAGCCGATACGCTGGAACCCACCGCACTTCTAGCAAGTCTTTGATTTTCTTCAAGATCTTCAAAGGTATAACAGAAGATGTGTCCGCACACATTACAACGCTTGCGGAAGCCCTCTTTTTGTAATTTTTCATATGCTTTTACCTTCGCGTTGGCATCTTCCCCCCGAACGGTAGCAAGAATGTATTGTGCTGCCTTTTCACCATCTTCCTTTTGCTTTTTAGGATATGCCAAAGTCGCAAAATCGAACGCACCACTGCCATAGAATACCTGAACTACGCCGTTCGAATTACCAGGGGACAAAGGTGTATGTTGTGCTTTGATGATAGAAGAAAGCTTGATCTCTTTCTTTCCTACAATGATACAATCCTCTTTTAGTGTCCATTCTTTCATCATAAATGCCTTGAATGTTAGGTTCATTTCTCTATTCCTCCTCAAAATAAAAAAGTGCGGCAACCGAAGTTGCCGCACTCAAAAACGCAACCCCGATTGTCGCCAAACAAAGCCCAAATAGAAAAGGATAACCTATAACCATCCGAGTGGAGTTGCGTTTTTATCGAACGCAAAACGGATGGTAAATACAAAAGGGTATAGTATCCCCTTGGTAAGAAGAAATCCTTTTCTATATTCAGCTTTGTTTGGCAAGTGTATGATACCACACCCATTCGCAAAAATCAATTCCTTTTAGAAAATTCTGCCTTTCTTCTTTCCTTTTGTATGTTATGCTAACAGAAATCCGCAAAGAATGTGGCACATTATGGAATATCCGAAAAGAAAACGAAATCACTTAAGTGGATACGATTACAGCAAAACGGTGCTTATTTCGTTACCATCTGCTTGTAAAACAGAAAGAAAATCCTCAGTGACATTGTAGAGGACAATGCCCACATCGTCTCTCTGTTCGGGAAGGTTTTTTGAACGCATAATGAGACCGCATCCTTTCACGAAATTGTGTGAAAAAGGATGCGGTCTGTTATTTTGCTTTAACATAGAGAAACCCCCGAAACTCAAAGAGTTTCAGGGGTTTGGAGCTGCTAGCCAGATTTGGTTGCATTTTCGCCTTTGGGCGAAAATTAAGGTGTTGCCGCTGTCGAGCCAGCGGCAAGCGACAGTCCACCGGCCTGTCGCTTTGGATGGTTCAAATCTGCCATCATTCCAAAGCAAAAAGCCCATCCTTACGGATGAGCTTTTTGCTTTGGAGCTGCTAGCCAGATTTGAACTGGCGACCTCATCCTTAACGAGGAACTGGGGGGCTGCGCCCCCCTCGAACCCCCGCTTCTGCGCTAATCAGCCCACGAAAACCCCTTATTTTCGCTCTGCACTGGCAGAGCGGTTCTTTTTTGCGCAACCACTGCGCATCTCTACTCTGGAAGCATTGTAGCACATCCCTTGTTCACGATACAAGACCTTAGCCTTATTTTATACACATCCGCAAGCATCTCGCCACATCAATCAAGAACTACCTATCACGGGGCAATCAACAAATAAGAAGTAAGAACATCTCCCCATCAACTGCCCATCATCTTCAAAAATTCTTTTTGAAAAAAGTAAAAAACATTTTAGGGGTGTCTGCTCTGTTGGATACCCTTTGCGGTATAATGTGGGTGTAAAGAGTGAGGGACACGAAATAAAAAACCTCACAAAAACTAAAAAATTAGGGTTGCGACCTACCGCCAAGGCCAATGAGCCAGAAAGGATTTTATCATGTCTAACGTCAATGCTACCGACAAGTCCGCCTCCACCAACTTCTTCACCTACGACCACTTCGGCAAGAAGATCATCGGCTCCGAACTGAACTTCAAGAAGTCCGGCACCCCCGGCTCTGCTCAGTATAACGCCCTGATGACTGCTATGAGCGCACACCCCACCTACGCCCTGTCCCCCGTCGCTCCCAAGGTCAAGAAGCAGACCTACAAGGGGCTGAACTCTGACCTGATTACCGAGTATGTGGAATTGTTCGGAAACGAAGCCCAAAAGGCAGAACTGGAACAGATGATTGATGACAACGAAGCATACCCCGCAATTAAGAGTTGGTTCCTTGACTACTTCAAGTGTGGCTTCACCGTTGAAAAGGCCAAGCGTGAAATCGCACGGCGCAAGCTGAACGCCAAGAAGTCCACCGTCCGCAAGGTTGTAAAGGCTAAGATGGTCAAGACCGAAAAGCCTGCTCCCGCTATGGAAGTAGTGCCTATGGCACAGAACTTCTAAGGTGGTGCGACCTTTGACCGCCTACCACGCCCCCGCTGTTTCCCGATGAAGGGAACGGCGGGGGTTCTTTTTGTCCAGAAGCACCGATAGTTTGGGCAAATCAGATTAAGTGTGCGGTCAGCACTTTTATATAAAATTGAGGATACTGGGGGGCTACGAAGATAAAATACCTTTTCGTAGTTCGTGGCTATCGCCACTTCACTACTCCAAGGTATTTTATCTTCTTATGGGATGCCGTGTGCCACGGCATCCCAACACACCCCAAAGCCAAGAGAGAAAGGAGTTGTAAGAAATGTTAGAACCAACGATGCCGGAGTATAGCAAGGATATGTATCTCAAAGGATTTTCTGCTACGCAAATCTATTCTGCCTTCAAGCAGTCCAAAAGGAAAAAGAAAAAGGACGATGATTTTTTGGAGAAGGAAATCTTCGCCTTCATTCAGGCTATGCTGACAGCCACAGTCAACGAGGCAATGAAAGACCTATTCAAAGACTTCAAATAAAAATGTGCGGAAGCCCGCTTCACCGACCAATGAACCCAAACAGGGGAATCGGTAAAGCGGGCTTCCGCATTTTTTCGTTTATAGCCGTCTGTCGGCTTCCATTCCTTCTGGACGATGATGGGCGTGAAAACCGTCCTACGGAACGAAATCACCATTTAGCGGGAGTGATTCCCACCTGAAAACGGGATAGGGGTGTGCGGTTTTGATACTCCCATAACCAAGCCCCCTGTCCGCAAAAGGGTGGCCTGATTTTCGCTGACAGAATCGGGGCATTTTTCAGCCGATTTCACGCCTTTTGGATACCGCCCCGACTGACCACGAAAGCATTTGTTTTATTGGACAATCAAAGCAATGTAAGGAATGCTGCCACCGCACTTGCAACGGAGGCAACCATAGCAAGAATAGCTGTAATCAATGAAGCCTTTACCAAGTTCATGTTTTTTCGTTCTTGTTCATAGGCTTCTATTCTTACAAGCCCCGCTTCTGTTAAAGATAAATTACTGCTTTTCCATGGCTTTTTATCCGTTCGGATGTATCGACTTTCTAAGAAAAGCATTTCATTTAGACAGGACAAAATATCATCTTCGGACAATTTGCATTTCTTCAGAAGCTCTTGATATGTTATGTCTGCGTAGTTACGAGGAAAGCACGATAGAACCAAATACATATTTTTACTCAGCATTTTTATCCTCCACATACTCAATCAAGTCTCCCGGCTGACACTCCAAGAGGGAGCAGATGGTGTCAAGGGTTTTCCACGATACCAATTCCCCGTGCCGGAGCTGTTGGAGATAGGATTGCCCGATTAGTTTTTCTTCACGGATTTTCGTGGATGTGTAGCCCTTCTTTTTGAGTTCTGCCAACACATCCACCTTATATCGGATTGCCATAAAATACGCCTCCTTTTCCATCATCCGTATTCTATCACAGAATAGCACTAAAAACAAGTGCTAAATATGCACAAATATAGCACTATAATTTAGTGTATTTTGTCAATAGACAGCACCAGTATTTAGTGCTATAATATCTATGTAATCAAGGACACCCCAAATACAACAACCCAAAGGAGAAATGAAAAATGTCTAAGTTTGAACTACTCGCCAAGGTGGAACTGCTGAATAAGTATGAGGCTATGATTGAGGAACTGAAAGCGGAAGCCGATACCGTCCGCAACTCCATCAAGGCAGAAATGGAAGCCAGAGATGTGGAAGAACTGATTGCGGGTCAATACATCATCCGCTACACCGCCGTTCTTTCCAACCGCTTTGACAGCACCGCTTTCAAGAAGGTTCTGCCCGACCTCTACAAAGCATACACGAAGCAGGTATCCAGCCGTCGCTTCACCATCACCGCATAAAAGGCGGGGCATCAGCCCCGCCAACCAAAAGGAGAGAATGTTATGAATTACGGATACGCCCGCTGCTCCACTAACGAGAGCAAACAAGATATCAATCGTCAGGTTAGGGAACTGAAAGCCGCAGGAGCCGAGGAGATCTTCATTGAATACGAACACGGCGACAGCAAGATCAAGAGCCAGCAAGCCGCTATGTTCGACCAGGCAGCCGCCGGCGATACGGTGATTGTGTTAGAGGTCTCCCGATTGGCAAGAAGCACACAACAACTTTGTGAAATCATTGAGCATGTGCGGGAGAAGCATCTGCGGCTCGTGATCGTCGGCAGTATCACCCTTGATTGCCGGAGCGGTCAGGCTGACCCTATGAGCGAAGCGTTTTTACAGATGGCGGGTGTATTCAGTCAGTTGGAACTGGCTATGATACGCTCCCGTGTGCGGTCAGGGATGGAAAACGCCAGAGCAAAAGGACGGCAAATCGGGCGACCGCAAGTAGGCAAAGAGGACATCCCCGCCACCTTCCTCCGCCACTATCCCGCCTATAAGAATAAGCAGTTGAACATCAGCGAATTGGCAAGAGTGTGCGACATCAGCAGAACCACAGTTTATAAATACATTGGACTTTTGGAAGCATAAAAGACAGGGAGCCACGATTGGCTCCCTGTTGTTGTACGTTTTTATTCTACGATGATTGCGTCACGAATCACAAAGTCCGTATCTTCAATACTGCCAAGAAAAATCTTTCCTTTGACAGTGAAGGAAGTGTTGGATTTGATTGCACTTAAATCAACGCCATCCGCAAAATACAAAAGCTTTGTTACCGAAGTTCCCACATCAAAATTATATGCCGGAGCATAACTTTGGTTTGCACCAAAGAGTTTGCCTGCGATTTCAAAGGTATCGTGGACCAAGTAGGCCTCTGGCATTGTGAAATGCGTTTTACTCCATTCCAGGCCAAGAGAATCGGAAGTAGTAGTTTCGTTGATTACTTCGCTTGTTTTTCCAACAATTGTTATTTTTTGTCTGCTTTCCAACAAAAGTAGTTCTTCAATCGGTAAGTAGACATCGATTACAGTTCCGGCAATGCTTGTGTCCACGCCAACTTCAACATAGTTTTCTTTGACGGAAGCAACCACGCCTGTCACTTCAAGCACTTTTCCGCAGTATAGTTGTTTAGCTTTGGCAATGTTGCTATTGCTATCTTTTTCGATTTGTACAGGTGACACAACCTCAGCAACAGCTAGCATATCTTCTTTGCTCATTGTAGTTGTTTCGGGCTTATTGCTTGTGTTGCCTTTGCTATTGTCGCCACCGCAAGCACACATGGACAGGCACATCACCAGCGCCAAGATTAGGGACAAAGCTTTTTTCATTTCTTTTACCTCCTAAAATAAAAAAGTGTGTAGCTCCAAATGGAACTACACACCGAAAAACGCAGTTCCATTTGTTGCTACACAAACTAAATAAAACACGGCATTCGCCACACCCATTTAGCAGAACTTGCGTTTTTGCCAAAAGAAAAAGGGTGCGACAACAAAAGGGTATAATGCCCCTATGGCTATAATACCGCTAATTGTAGTATTTAGTTTGTGTAGCATAGTCATGATACCATGTCCATCCCCGAAAATCAATAGATTTTTGGAAAACTACGCCTTTTCTCTTTCCTTTTGGTATGTTATACTAACAAAAAACGCAAAGGATGAGGACGGTATGGCAGAGCAAGAGAAATGGGGATTGAGCCGAGAGGAAATTGAAGCACGGCTACGGAAACAGAACCAAGAGAACGATGCGAAGGGGAAAACCCGTGGCGGGCGTTCGTCCGGTCAGGGTGTGAAACTGCTCTACATTCGGGACTACCTATACCACCACGCCACCAAAGAGCATCCCCAGAACGCCAACGCCATCCAAAAGTTCCTCGCACAGCACGGCATTGAGGCATCCGTCAAAACCATCTACAATGATATTGTCAGGCTCCACGATGATTTCGGTGTTCCAGTAGAATACAACGCAAGCAAATGGGGCTATTACATCACCAAGCCAGAGTTTGAACCCCACGAACTGCGGTTGATGGTGGATAGTATTCAGGCATCCAAGTTCATCACCCAAAAGGAAGCGACAACCATCAGCCAAAAAATTGTGCGGTTGGCTGATGTCTACACTAAGCCCAGCCTGACCGCCCGCCACGCCTGGGTTTCCGATCGTGTGCGAAGCAAGAACGAAGATGTGGTGCGGGAAGCGGGACGCATCCATCAGGCAATCGCAGAAAACCGCAAGATCGGGTTCCGCTATTTTCACTACACCCCCGACAGAGCCAACCCCAAACGATACACAAAGAACGGAGAAAAGTATGTTGTCAGCCCCTACGCCCTGCTGTGGGACAACGGCAACTATTATCTATACGCATACCTCACCGAAAAAGACGAGTTCCGCACCTTCCGTGTTGACCGCATGGGAGCCATCAGCAGACCATTGGCATACAAGCGGGACGGAG
>JAZSEN010000071.1:0-5910 GCA_045531675.1 Faecousia sp. | reverse complement strand
CGCCGACCGGAGGGTCGGCGGCTGGTTGTTTCATCTGTCACACCGGTCGGCATTTGACAATCGCTTCGGTAACATTGTTCAGAACAAGGTCGCCGTTTTGATTATAGGCCTCTATGGTAATTTCTACGATTCCGTTTCTTGTGTTTCGTTTCACCAGATTTGTGACCACTGCCTTTCCGGTCAAAACATCCTCCGCAAAGACCGGCTTAAACCATTCAATCTTCGTGGACTTGCCTGCAAGAAGCTCCTCCCCGAACAAATCCACCTCCAGATACTTCGCCCATACTGCCATAAAGGACATAACACCGGGGGCAATCAGCTTTCCAAAGGGAGTGTTTGCGGCATATTCCTCATCGGTATGGAGGGGGATATTGTCGTAAAGGCGGGCAAAATCCAGCATTTTTTCCTTTTCAATAACGGCGGGAGCAATTTCCACCATCATTCCGGTTTTGATATCATCAAAGTACATTCTGAAACCTCATTCATTATCGAATTCGTAACACCGTCGGGACAGTATTTCATCCACCATGCCACACAGTGTCTGTTTATTGGAATGTAAATAATTCAAAAATTCTGTGGCAAACAAATCATGGGCCATGTCTTTTATCATGACATTCCGGATGGATTGCCGGGTTCCGTTTTCCCACACGGAAGCAAATCTGGAGCACCAGGTTTCCACAACCAGATACAGATGTTCCTCCAGCTCTGCCTGCCGGATTGGGGCATCGTTTTTTTCTTCGATGTACCCCCGGAAGCAGCTGTTGATTCCGTCGCAAATCATAGCCATGATTTCTTTCAGATGCGTGCCACCGGCTTGCAGGCATTTCAGATTATGGTAGCACCCATGGACGCCGCCCCGGGGAACAAAGCAAAGCGCAGCCTTGACGATTGCCTGATATTCCCTTCTGTCGTAGCGCTCTTTGCCTGTTGCGGATATTTGGTTGGTAAATACCGGCGCATACGGGCTTTGCACATTCCTTTGGACATATTCCGCGATGCCCTCAGAAAAGCGAAATGTTTCCTCAATTCCTGCAGCGGTGTTACGATAGCATGTGCGCAGACCGGGAATGAGTATGGAATGAGTCCGAAGCAGCTCAATAAAAAAAGAAGGAGCCAGCAGAGCGTCAGAAAAGACCTCCGGATCCAGTTTGAATCGGATGGTTGTTCCGTTACCGTCGGCGCTTTCGCTGTTTTGGATGCCCCCCACGGGATATCCGCGACGGAAATTCAGCTCACTGCGAACGCCATTGCGGACGGTAACCACATGCATGGATTCACACACATACTGCAGCATGCACAGCTCGTTCATTCCAAAGGAGTCCGGCAGAAAAACAGCCTCGGGCGCTTGCTGATTTCCATACAGCAGACCATGGTGATGTTCAAAATAACTGTAATGGTATTCATCTTCGTCCGGACCGGATTGAGAGCTTGCCAACAACTGGCAAAACACGGACTGCCAGACAGTCTCTCCATCCGGCAAATCCTGCCCAAGGTACAGTCCCCGGTCGTCGCCGGAGACCGTAATCTCCTCCTTGTCCTGTGTCACCGAAATGGATGTGCAACATCCAAGCATCGCCTCCGTGGCAAGGATATCAAGAAGAATCTTCGCCGCCGCGCCGGCACCCTCCACGCCGTCCGAGCCAAAAATGACCGCCGGTCTTTTTCTCACCCGGTCCGGGCCCTTCAGCAGCTCTATCTTTTCAATCATAAGTGTCCTCCTTTTGGCATCAAGCATTGGATTCTATATTGCTTTGAATATCCCTCAGAATGTCTTCCAATCGATTTCCCTTCACTTTCAGCGCAGCATCTACCTTCTTCACAGAATGCTGGACCGTTCCGTGGTCGCGACCGAAATATTTACCGATATCGAGAAAGCTCATTTTTGTCATATGTCGAATCAGGTACATGGCTAACTGTCTGGGTTCGGAAATGTTCTTACTGCGCAGCTGGCTTTTTATCTGGTGCGCTTCAATGCCATAGTATTTGCAGACGTAGCGCACAATCAAATCCGGTGTAATGGCTACACAGGATTCGGAGGTTTGTATATCGTCGATGGTGCGGGCGATGTTATCCAGAGTCAACGACATTCCGGACAGGTCATGGTAGGCCCTGATTTTTCGCAGTCCGCCCTCAATCTGGCGAACGTTGTCGCAAAGCTTTTTGGAGATGTAGGCAATGGTGTCGCTGTCCATGGTCAATCCCAGCTTCGCCGCTTTGTCCTCAATAATCATTGTACGGGTGTCCCTATCCGGCGGCACGATTCCAACCATGACCCCGACGCCAAAACGCCCCTTCAACCGGTCTTCCAGAGTTGCCATATCGCCGGGTCTGCGGTCAGATGTCAGGACAATTTGCTTATTCAGCTCAAACAGGTAGTTGAAGGTATGGAAAAACTCCTCCTGTGTTGCCTCTTTTCCGGCAATAAACTGAATGTCATCCACCAGCAGAATGTCCGCTTCCCGATACTTCTTCTTGAATTCAGCGGTGGTTGCGTTCATGATAGACTGCACCAGCTCGTTTGTAAACTGCTCGCCCTTAATGTACACAATATTCGCATTGGGATCACATTCAGAGGCACGGTTGGCAATGGCATACAGCAAATGGGTTTTCCCCACACCGGGAGGTCCGTAAAGATACAGCGGATTGTAAACAGCATCTCCCGGACACTCCGCCACATGCATCGCCGCCTTTAACGGAACCGTATTGGAAGAACCGGCAATGTAGTTTTCAAAATTAAGCCGGGGATTATAGTTCCAAAGGGGTTTGGTTTCCCGAACACTATGATATGCTTTCAGCTCCGCATCGCCCCATACCACTACCTCGGCTTCCAGCCGGAACAATTCGCGCAAAGCCTCCTCAATGTAACGCTTGCAATTGCGCCGGATACTTTCCTGCCGGAAGTCTGAAGGAGAGTACAAGACCAGTCTTTCGTCGGTCAGCTCCACAATTTCCGCATCATCGAACCAGGCCGATACCACAATGGGGCTCAGTTGCGTCTCCAGATAATTCATCGTTTTTGCCCATACATAAGCTGCCGAATACATAGTTAGTCACTCCTTCTCTTTTGCGCTGTCCGGGGGGAAGGTCATTATATCAAAGAGGCAACAGAAAACACAATATGGGAAAATGCTGTTTTTTCAGTCGAACCCCACCGGTCCTTTTTCCCTTCGATTTACAATAATCGTCAATCGCTTTACATAAAGTTATTTCCCCCATCCATTGTCCGGTATCGGAATGGGCAGGAGTCAGCAAAATAGTTTGGATTTTCCGCCAAACAGAGTCAATCGGTTTACATCTTCCCGCAAAATCCCTCCGGATGGCAAATTGTACAACCCAACCACTGACTTGCGTCATGATGCTTGATTTCTGCCTGATATCCGGGTATAATTCCGGTATCCAACCAACTCAACCACCGGTTGATATCCCCCCACTCAACCGGCAGTATGTAGATTCTCCACCCAATCCGGCCTACAATGGCAGTAAAAGGAGGTACCCCATGGATCAGGCAAAAATTGGCAGATTCATTGCCCAACGCAGAAAGCAGGTCAACCTGACCCAAATGCAATTGGCCGAAAAACTGAACATCACCGACCGAGCCGTGTCGAAATGGGAAACAGGCAAAGCCATGCCCGACTCGTCTATTATGCTCGAGCTTTGTGGTGTTCTCAAAATCACCGTAAATGATTTGTTGAGTGGGGAGGTAGTTACAATGGATAATTACAACAAAGAATTGGAAAACAAATTGCTGGAAATGGTAAAGCAAAAAGAAGAAAGTGACAAACGGCTGCTTACCCTTGAATGGGTTGTGGGCATCCTGTCCTGTATTGTTTTATTCGTTCCAATATTTGTTGCGGCAATGCTGCCAATGGAAGAATGGTTGCGCACCGTACTCGTATTCTCCGGCTTCATTCCTGCAATGATTGGTTTGCACTTTGCCATGAAGATTGAGCAGACTGCCGGATACTATGCGTGCAAGCACTGCAATCACAGGTATGTTCCGACCCTCAACGCCATGTATATTGCCGCGCATATCGGCAGAACAAGATATATGCGCTGCCCCCGATGCCGCAAAATATCATGGCAGAAAAAAGTTCTCAGCAAAGAAGATAAGTGAACCGGACAGCCGTCTCCGTCATGGAGGCGGCTGTTTTGTTATGGATGAGTTTTCCTGAATTTTCGTCTTTTCCTATGGTTATCCGCCGCTTTGTGGCGGAATATTAACAGGGCAGAGAAAAAAGGAGGGATGGCTTTTGAAACGATTGATCAACAGCATGCTGGCAGCGGCACTGTGTGTATATTTGATGGTAGGACAGGTGCTGGCAGCGGAGCTGATTCCGGTGGGGCGAGTGATTGGACTGGAGCTGTGCGACGGGTCTGTGTCGGTGGCAGCCTTCGACGAGAATCTGGGTGCGCCGGCAAAGGCGGCAGGACTTCAAATCGGCGACCGGATTCTGAACATCGACGGCACCGCCGTCAAGAACGCCTCAGATGTGCGCAATGCACTCTCCCGTTCCGACGGGCAAATCACCATTACGGTTTTGCGCAACAACGAAGAGCATGGTCTGCGGCTGACCCCGCAAATCACCGCCGAAGGTCCCCGGTTGGGGGTCAGTCTGCGTCAGGGTATCACCGGACTGGGTACTGTCACATGGTTTGACCCTGCATCGGGTCGGTTCGGTGCCCTTGGACACGGCGTCAGCAACAGCCGCGGTGAGCTGGTAGCCATGACCGGCGGACGGGCCTTTGATGCCACGGTGCTGTCGGTAAAACGGGGAATCTGCGGTAATCCCGGACAGCTTCGGGGCGGAGTGGAGGGCGATGATGTCATCGGCGTTTTGAATAAAAACACCAGTCAGGGTATTTTCGGCAACGCCCACACGGGCTGGAAGGGGCAAACACTCCCAACCGCTCAGGCGAAGGAAGGAAACGCCACGATTCTGTCCACCGTTTCCGGCGATGAGGTTCAGGAGTATTCTGTGGAGATATTGAAAATCTATCCGAAAAGCAAATGCGAAGGTCGTAACCTGCTCCTGCGGGTCACCGATCCGGCGCTGCTGAAAACCACCGGCGGCATCGTGCAGGGCATGTCCGGCTCACCGATTATACAGGACGGAAAACTGGTGGGCGCGGTAACCCATGTTCTGGTCAATGACCCTACAACCGGTTACGGCATCTTCATCGAAAATATGCTGGACGCAGCGGCATAAATGTAGGGACACCCCTCCCGGGGTGTCCGTTTTCGTGGTGCGGTAGCAGCGGACACCCGGGGACGGGTGTCCCTACGGTTATATTTTATCCTTGCTGATTGCCCATTTGGTTGGGTTGTTTTCGATGTATTCCCAAACTTCGTTATAATCCTGTTGATTTCGTATCACATGGTCATAATACCGGCTTTGCCAAATATTGCTGCCGTATTCTTTGTTACAAAACCGTTTGAATGTCCCCACAAACCGTGAGATCTCCGATGTCCTCGTAGGGACACCATTCCCGGGGTGTCCCTCGTGTATCGTAATTAACAAATGAATGTGATCCGGCATGATTATGTATTGATCCACCGACAAATGTTCATAAAAAGCATCCATCTGCCGGATGTATTTATCCGCAACTTCCCCATGCCATAATAATTCCACGCACGGCTTTTGCGGACACCCCGGGAGGGGTGTCCCTACGGATATTTTTGACAATGTTTTCTTGCGACCTTGGGTGCATATGGTTATGAAATAAGCACCGCTTTGGCTGTAATCATAACCCGCTATACGATTCGGTTTTCTGCTCGGCATTTCCATATCTATCACCGAAATCATCTTATCATATGATCCGTCATTCATCAACCACCCTTTGTTATTGCCAATCTTACGTTCTTGTGTTATGATAAAAGAAAAAGGAGGCGGTTGTTATGATGGAGCAGTT
>JAZSEN010000051.1:0-2818 GCA_045531675.1 Faecousia sp. | reverse complement strand
ACGGTGCAGGTCACGACGGTGTCGTTGCGCAGCTCCTCGTCGAAGAGGGGACGCATGGGGCGGTCGATGATGCGGCTGTTCAGGATGCCGCGCTCGGAGGGCTTGCCCTCACGACGGTTGAAGGAGCCGGGGATACGGCCCACAGAGTACATTCTCTCCTCAAACTCGATGGTCAGGGGGAAGTAGTCAATGCCGGCCTTGGGGATGGGGTTGCAGGTGCAGGTGACCAGCACCACGGTGTCGCCGTAGCGGCAAATGCACTCGGCGTTGGCAAGCTCGGCAACCTTACCAGTCTCAACGGTAAAGGGACGGCCGCCAATTTCCATCTCGTAAACGTGATGGTTGGGATACTGCTTACGGGTGATCATAGTTGTAACCTCCTAAATTATTTCTGTTCGGGAGGTTTTAGCACTTGAAACGACTGTCGAGATTCGACAACCCTTTCAACTGCTAAAGCAACTCCCGATATTTTTGGAAAAAAGGGCGACCAAGGTCGCCCTTTCCAAATTCTTACTTACGGATACCCAGCTTGGCGATCAGAGCACGGTAACGGTTGATGTCCTTGCGAGCCAGATAGTCCAGCAGGCTGCGGCGCTTACCAACCATCATCAGCAGACCACGACGAGAGTGGTTGTCGTGCTTGTGAGTACGCAGGTGATCGGTCAGCTCGTTGATGCGAGCGGTCAGGATAGCGACCTGAACCTCGGGAGAACCGGTATCGCCCTCGTGGGTAGCGTTGTCAAGAATGACCTGAGTCTTTTTTTCCTTCTGAATCATGGTAAAATCCACCTTTCTAATAATTCTCCGGCAGCCCAGTATGGGGTCGGTGTCGTCCCTGAACCGAGCAAGCGGAATGGTCTGGTCAAAGCCAGCCCGTAAATCATATCACAAGTTTTCCCCGTTGTAAAGGGAATTTTCAAAGTATTTTCGAGTTTCAGCGGCATTTTTTTGTATTTCTGCCTGCAGTTCCGTCAGGGACGGATACCTGCGCTCCGGTCGAAGATACTTAAAAAACTCCAAGATCAGAGGCTTGCCGTAGAGGTCGCCGTCAAAGCCCAGAATCCACGGCTCAACCGTAACGCCCCAGCCTTCCACCGTGGGACGGATGCCCACATTGGTCACCGCCGGATAGGGAATTCCATCCACCGTAGTCCTGCAGACATACACGCCGAAGCTGGGCATCTGAACGCTGTCCGGCAGAACCAGATTGGCGGTGGGGATGCCGATGGTCCGTCCCAGATGCCGTCCGGGCACCACAATGCCGGTGAAGATGTGGGGATGCCCCAGAAACCGGATTGCGCCTTCCATATCCCCCTGCTCCAGCAGACTGCGGATATGGGTGGAGGAAACCGTGATGCCATCCAGCTTTTGCTCCGGCACCACGGTGCAGGGGATGCCGGCCTCAGCGCAGGCGATTTTCAGTTTTTCGGCGTTGCCCTCGCCCAGATTTCCGAACCGGAAATCCTCACCGCAGACCAGTCCGGCTGCGCCATACTTGCTCAGCAGCATGTGGAAGAAAGTCAGGTAGGGCATTTTCATCAGCTTTTTGTCGAAGGGCAGTTCGATGACGGTGTCCATACCGTAGCGCCGCAGCAAACGGCTCCGGTCGGCAGGAGTGTTGATCAGCGGCGGTGTTTTGCCGTGAACCAACCTGTCCGGATGCCCCAGAAAGGTCACCACACCGGCCTTACAGCCAAGCTCGTCCGCCATACGGCGACATTCCACCAGCAACGCCTGATGCCCCAGATGCACGCCATCAAAAAAGCCAAGGGCATAGATTGTTTTCTGTTCCATAGTAGCAATAATTTATACTTCAAAAAATGACTTTATGGTTGACATAATTCCGGAATCCACCTTAGCCAGCATTAGAAATTCGCCGGATTGACCATAGGCGCGGTAGGTGCCGTCCTCCAGATTCATGGTAAAGCTGTTGCCGTTCCGGCAGCGCTTTTCCTGATTGGGAGTCAGGGTCACAGCGGGATAATTGCGGAACATCGTGTCCACCTGCCGCAAATATTGAGCCGGCTCTGCCGCATCCAGCAGCTCCTGCAAGGGAACACTTTCGTCGATGGTGTACTCCCCGGCGGTGACACGGCGCAGCGCTTCCATACAGCCACCGCAGCCCAGCGCTTCGCCAATGTCCTTGCACAGAGTGCGGATATAGGTCCCCTTAGAGCAATGGACCAGCAGACGGGCGGTTTCGCCGGAAAACTCCAGACAATCCAGCCGGAAAATTTCAATTTCTCTGGGTTGGCGCTCCACCTCTTTACCCTTGCGGGCAAGGTCGCAGAGCTTTTGTCCGTTGACCTTCAGAGCGGAGTACATAGGCGGAATTTGTTGGATTTTCCCACGAAAATTATCCAGAACATTCAGAAATTCCTGCTCGGAAATTTCAACTTCCTTTTGCGCCAGTACGGTGCCGGTGATATCCTCCGTGTCCGTGGCAATACCAAGGCGCAGGGTTGCCTCGTACATTTTCTCCGCGTGTTCAAAGAATTCAACACCACGGGTGGCGCGTCCCACAAACACCGGCAGAACGCCGGTGGCCATGGGATCGAGAGTGCCGCCGTGACCGATTCGACGGGTATTGAACACCCGACGCAGCCGCGCCGTCACATCCTGACTGGTCCAACCCTCAGGCTTGTCAATGATTACGATACCATTCATATTTTAATGTGGTAAATTATCGTTTAGCGGTTTAATCCGGATTATATTGTAGGGGAGGGTCTTGACCCTCCCGCAACCTAATGGCTTTTGAGATGTTGCAAACTGTGCTGAAAACGTACCTGTTTGCATAGTATTAACAGCTCAGAAGTTG
>JAZSEN010000070.1:0-20965 GCA_045531675.1 Faecousia sp. | reverse complement strand
TTACTCGCCTACGCCTTAAGGCGTTTGAATGATTCGCCAACCGCTCATAATTTACTGGCTGCCCCCTCCCGGGGGCGGCTTAATTATTTGCCTTTGCCTACCGGCTCCCCCGTAAACGGGTCTTTAAATTCCTTAAGGCTTATTTGGTCGGTTGCGATATCTTCTTGTAGCTGGTTGCGGACATATTCTGCTATTGCTTTTTCATTTCGTCCTACCGTATCCACATAGTACCCTCTGCACCAGAAATGTCTGTTGCCATACTGGTACTTAAGGTTTGCGTGTCGGTCGAATATCATCAGGCTACTCTTTCCTTTTAGATATCCCATAAAATCCGATACTGCATACTTTGGAGGAATCGCTACATAAAGATGGATATGCTCCGGCATTGCTGCCGCCTCAATTATTTCGACTCCCTTCCGAGCGCATAATGTTCTTATTATCGACCCTATATCCTTTGATATCTGCTGGTAAATTATTTTCCTGCGGTATTTGGGCGTAATGATAATATGGTATTTGCAATTCCATTTCGTGTGTGCTAAACTATTCTTGTCCATTCGGATAACCTCCATTGATCTAGTTTGTAAGCGGTTGGCGAACCTACTTACTACTCTATCATTGGAGGTTTTTCTTTTCTAGGCATAAGTAGAACTTCTTATATACTCCCCGGCATAGCCGGGGGCTTCTCTTAACAGTAAAGAGCGTGTTGCTTATCGCAACACGCTCTGTTTTATCTTCCGGTGAGTTTTTCCCAGAACACCCGTCTGGATCGCTCATCCAGGCGGTCCACGGTATTGCGCAGCAGCGCTGCCCATTCCGAGGCAGTCATCAGACCGTTGGTACCCTTAATCAGGTAGGTACATTCCGGCATCCGGAGTCGTCCGAACCGGCGGGCGAAGGTCTTGTCCAACCCCAGCGCCAGCGCATAGGGGGCAAGCTCATAGAAATAGTTGGGGTTCTGCTTTAGCAGCCGCTGCAGCTCTGTCTTGCTGACGGAGCGCATGTGCTTGCGCAGTCCGGTGATTTGGACGAAGGCCTGCTGTCCCAGCTCTGTCCGCCGTCCGCCATAGGCGAGGGCAATGCCGGCAAGGGTCTGGAACAGAATCAACAGCACCGACGTCAGCCATTCACCAGAAAGAATTCCCAGAACCAGCCAAATCAGCGCACAAACCAGTCCGATTTTCACAGGGGAATGCTTGCGCAGGGGCAAACTCCGCCCGGCAGACTGAATCAACAAAGAGAAAAAGCCGAGAACCGCCGCCAAAAGCACCTGCAGCGGAACAGAATAGGCGGCAAAGGCGCCGGCCATGGCGATGCCGCTGAGTAAACCGCTCAGGGCGCAAAGCCCACGGTACAGATAGGGGTTGCCAGAGTTGGAGCGGTAAACATCGTGCAGACGGGGGGTCTGCTTTGACATCCGGTGGCAAAGCTCCGCATAGCGGAAGCTGGTGCCGTCTACAATACGGCGGCGACCGAACAATTCGTGATAGCAGCGGTTTTCATAGGCGCTGCGTTCGTTGCCCATGTCCATCCGCTTGTGCAGAAGGATCCGTCCTCCCTCTTCCACTTGAATCCGCACATAGCCCAACTGTGCCCAGGTAACCACCAGCATGGTCAAATCCACACCGGAGCCGGTGTACCACAGACCGGTCTCGCCGGCGGTAACGCCGTCGGGGGCGTCGGCACGGCTACGGGTTCTGGGACGTTGGGGACGCATGGTCAGCAGATAATAGGCCACAGCAAGAACCACTACCAGCGCAATCATCAAATCCATAATGCCCAGCACACGGGCGGCCTGCTCTGTTTTCGGAAACATATCGCCGTCTACCGCCAACCGCAGCATCAGGGTTTCGGTGTCCTTCAGGGGCTGCAGACTTCGAATGGTGATGGCTTTATCCGTGGTAGCTACCGCCAGCCGACCGGCAATGTCCTGCTGATAATAGCCACTGATGAGTTCGGGCGCATTTTTGGGTTCAGCAGGCAGAGTCAGCGTGCCTTCAAAGCTGTCAATAGGGAACGGAAAACCGGCAAGCAGCTGCACATCCAGAATCATGCCTTCCTCTTTGGTGGCGGAGACCACCGCGGGAATCCGGTAGCGGATGGTGAAAGAGTAGGTGCCGGCTTTTCCGCCGGTGATGTTTTTCAAAGAAACCATTCTGGAATTGGCAGAGGGGTTGATTGTGGCAGGACTACCATTGAGGGTCACATCCTCTGCGGCCTTGGAGACCGGAAAAACCGGTGACGGTTCATCAGAATCATAGGTGACGGTGACGTTGATGTTGACAATGCAGCTGCTGTCAGCGGAGACCACCGCTTCCCACCGAACGGACTCGGCAGAGCTGACTGCATAAGCATTGACCGACAGCGCACCGCAGCACAGTATCAATAATATTAAGATTACGGCACGCTTCATACCGGTACTCCTTTCGACAAAGATCTTTGAAGATGATTTTATCACGATACCATCAAAAATGCAAGATATAGCCATGCCAATCCACAAATTCAAGGATGGTAAATTATCGTTTAGCAGTCTAAGTGCCGCACCACAATCAACGTATGTCATTGCGAGCCAGTGCGCACACTGGCGTGGCAATCCCCTTCTGTTATGCTGAAATGTACCTATTTTAGTAACATTCCCTAAGACTCAGGGGATTGCCACGTCGCTTCGCTCCTCGCAATGACATGGATTTTTGTTTTTGCGGTAGTATGCTAAACAATCATTTATCCTCCGTACCGGAAACGCAGAACCGGCTCTGCCTATGGCAGAGCCGGTTGTGTTATTCGGGAGTGCCGCTGCTTTTGGGCTTGCGGCGGTAGTAGTTACGGCGGCGGTGGTTGGGCTTTTTAGGTTTATCGCCGTTTTCGGCGGCATTTTCCGGATTCTTAGGCGTTTCCTCCGGCTTATTCTCTGCGCTCTTGGATCCCTCTGCCGATTTCTTTTCATTATGGGATTTTTCACCCTCGTTGCGAGGCCTGCGGCGACGGTTTCGGCTGGGCTTGGGCTCCTCAGGGATTTCCTCAGGCTCCTTTTGCTCCACCACTGCTTCCTCGCTGTAACGGAACTTAATGGGGTCTAAGAACGCCGTTTCCTCCTCCTTCTCCTTACGGACACGCTTGCCGTTGCCGGAAATCGGCGCCAGATCCGCAGGGATGGGAGGATCATTCTTCTTCGCCTTGCCGTTTCGCAGGATGGCAATATCCTCGTTGGAGAACACATTGATGGTGTCCGGCGCATCCTCCATGCGAACCTTCACCTGCTGGCGCAGCAGGTTCACCTCCACCACAGTACCACGACCCTCGGGGGTGTCCACAAAGGATTCGTCCTTGGGACTGCGGCGAATCAAATCCTCATAAGCATCCTGCTCATATTTCAGGCAACACATCAGCCGTCCGCAGGTACCGGAAATCTTGGTGGGATTCAGGCTGAGGTTCTGCGTCTTTGCCATCTTGATGGACACCGGCTGGAAATCATCCAGAAAGCTGGCGCAGCAGAAGGGTCGTCCGCAGATGCCCAGTCCGCCCACCATTTTCGCCTTGTCACGGACGCCAATCTGGCGCAGCTCGATACGGGTATGGAAGATGGATGCCAGATTCTTCACCAGCTCACGGAAATCCACCCGCTCGTCGGCGGTGAAGAAAAACAGCAGCTTGCTGCCGTCAAAGGCACACTCCACGCTGACCAGCTGCATATCCAGTCCGTGGTCCGCGATTTTTTGCAGGCAGACCTCATGGGCCTTTTTCTCTTTTTCACGATTTTCCGCTACGATTTTCTCATCCTGAGCGGTGGCGATACGCAGAACGCTCCGCAGAGGAGACACCACATCCCTGGCGGAAATGATGTGATTGCCGGCGGTGCAGATGCCATATTCCGCACCACGGGCGGTGTCCATAATCACATGGTCACCGGCCTGCAGAGTCAGTCCTGCAGGGTCGAAAAAATATACCTTCTGCCCCGGACGGAACTGAATGTCCACGACCTCATAGGTCTCGGGAGCAGCAATGATTTGTTCTTCCATAGGTTTTCTCCTTTTTATCTCAGCACCCATTGGAGGTAGCCGCAAATGGCGGCGCAGGAAACATTCCCCCGGGCGTATTCAATGCATTTTTGAAGCTCGCGTGTGGCGTGGAGCAGGTCCGCAGAGCTGCGGCTGGCGGCAAGCTGACGGGCCTGTTCGGTCAGCGCCCGACCGCCGGCACGGCAGACAAGGCTTTCCTCCAGCACCGACAGCCATTGCTGCAGGGTAGGAATCAGCTGATCGCGTTTCATTTTCTCCATGGGCACCAGCGTTGCCAGCAGCTCCACAGAATCACGGCCGGCAAAGGCAGCGCAAAACCGCTCTGTCTGGGGCAGCAATCCCTCGCCGGATTCCAGCAGCGCCGCCGCCTGACCCAGATAGCCACCGCTGCGGCTGATGGCGGCATCGATGCTCTGGCGCTCCGCCTTGGGGAACCGCTGTGCCAGCTCCTGCCGGAGCAGATTCTCCGACACCGGCTGCAAGTTCAGCAGACGGCAACGGGAGCGAATGGTGGGCAGCAGACTTTCGGGGTTATCGGTAATCAGCAGGAACACGCCGTAGGGTGGCGGCTCCTCCAGAATTTTCAGCAGGGCGTTCTGACCGGGGATGCCCATATCCTGCGCCCGTGGGAACAGGTATATTTTCCGGCTGCCCTCGTTGGGCTGGACGTAAATATCCGCCCGTGCTTCACGAATCAGGTCCACCGGCACTGTCTTTTTTTCGGGGTCATCCACGGTGATGTAGTCGGGGTGGACACCGCTCAACACTTTCCGGCAGGCTTCGCAGCAGCCGCAGGGTTTTTCCGGCTGCTGGCACATCAGTCCGGCGGCCAACAGCCGTGCCAGCGTATGCCGACCGGAGCCGGCAGGTCCGCTGATCAGATAAAAGTGGGCAGACCGTCCCCGACGCAGGCTCTGCTGTAAATCTTCCTTCAACCGCTCATTGCCGAGCAGGCTCTCAAAGCCCATGGTCCGCCTCCTTTACCAGTTGGAATAATTCAGTATAACACAGTTTTTCTGATTTGTCACATGATTTGTAAATGGAATTGAAATGATTAACCCCACAGCGCCGACAGCATGGGGATGACCTGCTTTTTGCGGCTCATGACATGGGGCAGGAACAGCACATTGTCCTTAGGTGCGGCGTTGAATGCCTGACGGACGATTTCATCGTCGCCCACATACAAAAACTGGGTGCCCTCCAGCAGCACGTCCGTCAACAGCAGCACCACCAAATCAAACTTCCGTTCTTCGGCTGTTTTGCGCATCAGGGTCAGGAACTCTTCCTTCCGCTCCAGCATGGCAATGCTGTCCACGCAGGTAATCTGCGCCACCGCAAGGCCGTGTCCGGCGATGTGGAACTCCTTGTAATCGGAGAACAGCAGATCCTCAACGGAGCGGTGACCCATGGAGGCGGAGAAGATTTCACGCCCCAACTCATCCAGCGAAATGTTGGCGATTCGCGCCATCCGTTCGGCAGCAATCCGGTCCCGTTCGGTGCAGGTGGGAGATTTGAACATGACGGTGTCGGAGATGATTGCCGCCGCCATCATGCCGGCCATGCCCGACGAAGGCAGCAGTCCCCGATCCTGGAACATTCCGGCGATAATCGTATTGGTGGAACCCACCGGCTCGTTGCGGACGTAGATGGGGTTGGCAGTCTGGATGTCCGCCAGACGGTGGTGATCGATGATGGCGAGGATTTCCGCCTCCTCCAGACCGGGCACGGACTGGGAAGCCTCGTTGTGGTCCACCAGAACCACCCGCTTGCGGCGGGGACGAAGCAGATGATAGCGGGTCAGCACGCCAACCACCTTGTCGCTGCCGTCCAGAATGGGGTAGCAGGGATCGCGGTGCTTGAGCATCTTCTCACGGACGTCATCCACCCGATCGTCCAGCCGGAAGCAGACCACATTTTCCGTGTGGCAAATCCGTCCGATGGGGGTGGACTGGAAAATCAACCGTGCCGCCCGATAGGCATCGAAGGGCGTGGCGATGACGCAGGTGGTGGTCTCCACCTGACGCAGTTCCTGCGGCATTTCTGCCTGACACAGCACCAGACAGTTCACGTTCATCTCCAGCGCCCGGCGAATCATGTCCGGCTGGTGACCGCAGATGACGATGGAATCCGCATTCTGGAACATCAGCTCCTGCCGGTTCTGGGGCAGAGCGATGGTCACATCGCCGGCAACGGTATCGGTGCGTTCGCCGGCGGCGTTGAGGATTTTGCCCTCCAGCACCGACAGCACGTTGAATAACGGCACCGGCTTGAGCCGTCCGCTGTTGATTTGAGCCATGTTGTACTGGGCAACGTCCTCCTGCGACAGCATGCCGTAGAGGGTGCCGTCCTCATGGGCAACGGGAATGGCGGTCAGGTTTTTCTGCTCCTGAAGCAGATTCCACGCCCGATCCACGGTGACCGCGGTGCTGAGTACCGGCGGTGTGTCGAAGTCCAAATCGTGGACCTGAGTGTGCATACTGGTGATGAGCTTAGGCGGCTGGAAGCCGAACCGATCCAGCACCGCCTGTGTTTCATCGGAAACATGGCCCAGACAGGCCGCTTCATATTCCCGGTCGCCTATGGCGTTGCGCAGAGCGGCATAGGCCATGGCGGCTACAATGGAATCCGTATCCGGATTCCGGTGACCGGTGACGTAAATAGAATCCATATACGCAGTCCCCCTTTGGGAAAATAATCAAAAATCAGCTTGTAACCTCTCCTGCCAGATCGATAGCGAAGAGCTTACGGATTTCCTTCTGGCTCATGTCCTGACCGATGGCCCACATGAGCTTGGTCATAGCGGCTTCGGTGGTCATATCCCGACCCTGAATTACGCCCAGCTCCAGCAGGCGGTTGCCCACCTGATATACCCGCAGGTCGGAGCTGTCGTACAGGCACTGGGTGGTGATGACCACGCTGATTCCGGCATCGATGGCGGCACGGATGCCGCTCAGACCTTCGTTAAGGACGTTGACGCCGCCCAGTCCGAAGGCTTCGATGACAATGCCCTTGTACCCCATGCCCACCAGCGCATCGAAGATTTTCGGTGACAGTCCGGGCGTCAGCTTCAGCAGGAACACATCGCTGCTAATCTGGTCCATCAGACGGGCAGGGCCCTTGACTCTGGGGATAATTCGCTCGTCCACAGTCATGCCCAGACCGGTGATTTGGGCGGCATAACGGGCGTTGACGCTTTCAAAAGCGGAAAAGCCGGTGGCACGGACCTTCACAGCGCGGCAACCCAGCATCACCTTCCGGTCGAAGGCCAGAAACACGCCGGCATGACCGGAGGCGGCCATGGCAAAGGCAGTGCGCAGGTTGTCCGGACCGTCGGACAGCACATCCGCAAGGGGCAGCTGGGAGCCGGTAAACACCACCGGCAGGTCAATATCCGGCAGCATGAAGGTCACGGCGGAGGCGGTGTAGGCCATGGTGTCGGTGCCGTGGGAAATCACAATGCCGTCAAAATCCCCCCGGTTCTCGAAAATCGCCTTTGCAATTAACTGCCACTCCGCAGGGCGGATGTTGGAGGAGTCCAGACACATGACGTCCTTAACAGTGATATCATAGTATGTCCGCATTTGCTGCAGCTCACGCTCCATCACGCCGCTGCGATGGGGCTCTAACCCGTCAGAGCCGGCAACGGAAGCGATGGTACCGCCGGTGGTCAGAATCAGGATGTGCTTCTTTCTATTCATGACAAAACCTCAGTCCGTTCTGTAAAGTATGGTTTAGCGGAGTAGACGCCGCATCCAATCCTTTACCGCTTTGTATTCTATCTCACCATGTATTATAGCGATATCTATGGCAAATAGCAAGAAAAATCCGTCACAGCAGCGGCGGTGCTTGCAATTTTTGCGGTTTCGGTGTACAATGATAAAAAATTCAGGAGGATTCCCTATGAATGTACTGGTCACCGGCGGTGCCGGATATATCGGTTCTCACACTTGTCTGGAGCTGCTTAACGAAGGCTACGGCGTTATCGTCATCGACAATCTCTGCAACTCCAATGCCAAAAGTCTGGACCGTGTTCAGTCTTTGACCGGCAAGAGCCTGACGTTCTACCAGGGCGACGTCCGTGATGAAGCCCTGCTGCGGAAAATTTTTGCGGAGAACGAAATTGGCTGCGTGATTCACTTTGCCGGTCTGAAGGCGGTGGGTGAAAGTGTGGCGATTCCGTGGAAATACTACGATAACAACCCCAATTCCACTCTGGTGCTGACCAAGGTCATGGCAGACGTGGGCATGAAGAACATTATTTTCTCCTCCTCCGCCACGGTTTACCCCGCCGACAACCAGATGCCTCTGAAGGAGGATTCCCGTACCGGCGGCTGCACAAACCCCTACGGCTGGACCAAGTATATGACCGAGCAGATTCTCTCCGGTATCGCCAACGCGGACAAGGACTGGGGCATTGTGCTGCTGCGCTACTTCAATCCCATCGGCGCTCACGAAAGCGGCATGATTGGTGAGGATCCCCGTGGCATCCCCAACAACCTGATGCCCTATATCACTCAGGTTGCCGTAGGTCGCCGCGAGAAGCTCAGTGTCTTTGGCAACGACTACGATACCCCCGACGGCACCGGTGTCCGGGACTACATCCATGTGGTGGATTTGGCCCGGGGTCATGTTGCGGCGGTGAAGTATGTGGCAGACAACAAAGGCTGCGAGGTATTCAATCTGGGTACCGGCACCGGCTACAGCGTGCTGGACATGGTCAACACCTTCCGCACCGTCAACGATGTGGCGCTGCCCTACCAGATTGTGGAGCGCCGTCCCGGCGACATCGCCACCTGCTACGCCGACCCTGCCAAGAGCGCGACGGTTCTGGGCTGGAGGGCCACCCACACCCTTGAGGATATGTGCCGCGACTCCTGGAACTGGCAAAAAAACAACCCCATGGGTTACGATAGCTGATAGAAAAAAGGACGCACCACGGTGCGTCCTTTTCGTTTGTCGTACTGCGAAGTCCCTACGATAGGATTGCTTGATATTTCTTCCCTTGGTAAACAAAAGAATCAGTCCAGCTTGTGACCCACATCGCGGTAGGCACTTTCCAGCGGACTTTCCTGATCCGCCTCGGACTGGTAGCGACCCACGACCTTTGCCGCCAGATCCACCGGCAGCAGCGTTCCGGCACCGGCAACACAGCCACCGGGGCAGGCCATGCCCTCCAGCAGGTAGCCGTCGTACTTGCCCACCTTGGCAAGGGTCATCAGCTTGCGGCATTCCCGCAAGCCCTCGGCACGGGCAGTCTTGACCTCCACCTCGGGATTGGTCTGGTGAATCAAATCCGTCACCGCCTGCGCCACACCGCCGGACACCGCAAAGCCACGTCCGGCAGCGGTGCCCTCATTATGAATCTCAGAAGGCGCGATGGTTTCAAAATCCACTTCCTTCGCCTCGAACATGCCCTGCAGTTCCTCAAAGGTCAGGACGAAATCCACGTCGGAGCGAATATCCGCCCGAATGGCCTCCAGCTTTTTAGCGGCGCAGGGACCCACAAAGACCACCTTGCAGCCGGGATACTGCTTCTTCATCAGCCGCGCGGTGAACACCATAGGCGTCAGGGTCATGGAAATGTTCTTGGACTGGGCGGGGAACAGCTTATGGACCATGGAATGCCACGCAGGGCAGCAGGAGGTGGCCATGAACGGCTGCTCGGCAGGAACTTTCTCAAGGAAGTCCTTAGCCTCCTCGATGGTACACATATCCGCGCCCACCGCCACCTCCACCACTCGGCTGAAGCCCAGCACCTTCATGGCGGAAACGAACTTCTCAGGGGTGGAGTGCTTGCCGAACTGACCGATAAACGCCGGTGCTACGATGGCGATGACCTGATCCCCCTGCAGGATGGACTGAATCACCTGATAAATCTGACCCTTGTCGGCGATGGCGCCGAAGGGGCAGCTGACAAGGCACTGTCCGCAGGACACGCACTTATCCTGATTGATAACCGCTCTGCCATGCTCATCCGAGCCGATGGCATCCATGCCGCAGGCGGCGGCACAGGGGCGCTGCATATGGATGATGGCGTTGTAAGGGCAGGCGCTGGCACACTTGCCGCACTTAATGCACTTCTCCTGATTGATGCAGCTCTTGCCGTTGACAAAAGAAATCGCACCCTTGGGGCAGACCTTCTGGCAGGAGGCCGCCAGACAATTCTGACAGTTCTCCGTGACCCGATACTGGTTGGTGGGGCAGGCGTGGCAGGCGTAGGGAATGATGTTAATCAGGGGAGGCTCGTAATACTGCTCGGCGATAGCGGCGTGGTCCATGCCTTCCGTCATCAGGTGACGGGTCTGGATGGGCCGCAGGTTCAGACCCATGGCAAGGCGTACCCGTTCGCTGGCGATAGCCCGCTCCAGAAACACAGATTCCCGATGCAGGGGCTGATCGCCGGGGACGATGATGTAGGGCAAATCGTCTGCGCGCTCATAACCCTCTCCGGAGTACGCCATGCGGGCGACCTCGGTGAATACCTTCTTGCGGATATCTGTAATCAGAGATGGAATTCCTCTCATATTTCGATACCTCCATACGTTATTACTACCATACTAACACAAATCTCCGCCATAATCCAGAGGAAATATCCGTAGATTATCATTTTTTCAGGTTCGGTGTTGGCAAACAAACAAAATTGTGATATAATTTTAGGGATAAACCGGGAGGTGAGGACGTGAATAGAACCTATGGGCTGTTTTTGCAGGCGGTGCGCTCGGCATTGCGCAACGAGCCGCTGGCGGCAAAGCTGACGCCGGATGAATTGGGAACATTGCTGGATCTGGCACAGGAGCACCACGTCCTGCCTATGATATACGAAACCATCCACACCCACCCTGCGGTGGCAGCCGCCGACCCTGCTTTGATTGAACAGGTTCGCCGGTTTACCATCCATTCCGTCATGGGTCAGGCGGTAAAAACCGTGGATTTTCTGAAGCTGTCAGAGCATCTGCGGCAAAACGGTGTCCGCGCGCTGGTGGTTAAGGGCATCGTCTGCCGGAGTCTGTACCCCATGCCCGACCACCGCAACTCCGGTGATGAGGATCTGCTGTGCGGCGAGGAGCAATTCTCCCAATGCCACAAAGCCATGCTCAGCTTCGGCATGGAGCCGGCGGATTCTTCTCTGGAATCCTACGAAGTGCCCTACGCCAAGCCGGACAGTCCGCTGTACATTGAGCTGCACAAGACCCTCTTTGCCCGCAACAGCGACGTTTTCAACGACTACAACCGGTTCTTCGAGAATGTTTTCCAGCGATCCGTGGATGTGGAAATCCGCGGAATGAAGGTCGCAACCCTGTGTCCTACAGATCACTTGCTCTACCTGATTATCCACGCCTACAAGCATTTTCTTCACAGTGGCTTCGGCATCCGGCAGGTCTGCGATATCGCGCTTTTCGCCAACGCATGGGGCAACGAAATCGACTGGGACTACGTCCATCAATGCTGCCACTCCATCCGCGCGGATAAATTTGCCAAAGCACTGTTTCAGATTGGCGAGAATTATCTGGTATTCTCCCGGGAAAAGTCCCGGATTTCTCAGGTTTGGACGGATATGGTCGTGGATGAAGTTCCTTTGCTGGAGGATTTGCTGGAGGGCGGTATCTACGGATCTGCGGACCACAACCGGGTCCATACCAGCAATATGACCATCAACGCCGTGGCTGCCCAGAAAAAAGGGCAGAAAAACAGCAACAACGTTCTGCGGACCCTGTTCCCCAGCGCACGGAGTCTGGAGAACCAGTACCGCTATCTGCGGCGGCATAAATACCTGCTTCCGGTGGCATGGACCAGCCGGATTGTCAGTTTCGCGAAGAAAAGCATCGTTTCCCCCGAGGCTCCGTCTGAGGTACTGCGGACCGGCTCAAAACGGGTGGAGCTGCTGCGCCAATACGACATCATTGACCGCTGAAGGAGGACGCCATGTCACTGGTTCTGGATACACAGGAATTTCTGGATACCGTCTGCCAGATGCTGGCGGAGGGACAAACCAATGTCCCCATTCCGGTGGCAGGCGGCAGCATGGTCCCCTTTCTGCACCATGGCGACACGGTGTATCTGGCCATTCCGGACACGCCCCTGAAGCGGGGGGACATTCTTCTATACCAGCGCACCAACGGACGCTATATTCTGCACCGAATCAAAAAAGTCCGCCGTGACGGCAGTCTGGTAATGGTGGGCGACGCCCAACAGGAGCTGGAGCTGCTGCCCTCGCAGGCACTGGTTCGGGCGCGGGTCACATCGGCGATTCACAAGGGCAAGCCCTGCACGCCGAAAAGCCTGCGCTGGTGGGCGTACTGCCATCTGTGGCTCTGGCTGTGTCCTGTCCGCCACTTCCTCATGCGCCTGAGGGAGAAATTGAGATGATTCCCCATTTCAGCACAAAACCCGGAGCTTTCGCTCCGGGTTTTTCTTATTTCAGCTCGGCTTTGATTTTAGTGGTGGAGATTTCCGGCGTACGGGGCAGGTACACTACCTCGCACAAATCCTTCAGGTAGTCAAACTTGCCTTCCCAGTCGTCACCCATCACGAAGGTGTCCACATGGTACTCCTTCACGTCGCTGCGCTTCTGCTCCCAGTTCTCCTCGGGAATCACCAGATCCACATACCGGATTGCTTCCAGAAGCATTTTCCGCTTGTTATAGTCGAAATAGCTCTTTTTCTGCTTGGAATTCCAGTTGAATTCGTCGGTGGACAGCGCCACAATCAGATAATCGCCGTACTCCTTCGCCCGCTTGAGCAGATTGATGTGACCGTAGTGCAGCAGGTCAAAGGTGCCGTATGTAATCACGCGTCTCATAGTTTACCTCCTGTAAGGCTTCGTCAGGTCGAAGGCCTCCACATAATGGTGGGGAATACGCTTTTCCTCCGGCGGCAGCTGCATGTAGTCGCCGTAGACCTGAGTCAACCATTCATGATGGCAGTCCGGCACCTTCACCGTCATACCCTCAAATGCCATGTCCTTGCCCTGCCCGTACCAGTGGGCGGGGACGATTTCTTTTTTGCCCCATGCGCCGCAATGGTTGGCGATTCGCTTTCCCGATGCGACGGAGCGGAACAGCTTTTCCCGCTTCTCCACCGCCACCCGAACCGATGGGTAAAGGATTCGACTGACCCAGCGCACCATTTTGGTGGCGGTTTTCATGCCGGTGGTGGAGAATGCGTCGGTAATTCGCAGGCTCAGCAGCAGTTTCTTTCGTTCGAAGGATTTCTCGCCCTCGTCGGGGTAGTAATCAAGGGGGAAAACGTCGATATAAATACCATGGTCAATATCACAGTTTTTCAGGCTGGACTCCACGAAGGTGGTGCGGCTGTCCCGAATCTTGGCGAAGTTGGCAGGGTAGTCGGGGTCGGTGACGAAGGTCTGGAGGAACAGTCCCTCCGGCAGCAGCGCCTGACCCTCGGATAACAGTTTTTCGTAGTCCTGACGGGGCATGCCCACGTCGATGTCGTCATCCCACGGAATGAAACCCTGATGACGCACCGCACCCAGCATGGTGCCGCCCAGCACATAGTAGCGCAGTTCCAGCCGCTGACAAACCTCGATGAACGCTTTGAGAATATTCAGTTCTACTTCTTTCAGTCCGTCCAGCTGGACCTTGGTCAGCTCCATATGCCACCATCCTTGCTCTGTGTTCTCCGTTCAGTATACACAAGATATCCGCAAAAGTCCAACATTTTTATCTTCCCATAGGGGGAATTTGGTGATATGATGGAAGAAAGGATGTGAGTTTATGAATTATGTAAACTGTCAGCTGTGTCCGCGGCGTTGCTGCGCCGACCGCAGCGCGGGTGAAACAGGTTTTTGCGGCTGCGGCAATGTGGCTCTGGTGGCAAAAGCCATGCTGCACAAGTGGGAGGAGCCGGTGCTGGCAGGCGAGAGCGGCAGCGGTGCCATTTTCTTCGGCGGCTGCACATTAGGCTGCAAATACTGCCAGAACCATGCCATCAGCGGCGGTGCTGTGGGAACACCCACGGACAGCGCCGGTCTGCGCCATATCATGGAGGACCTGATTGCGCAAGGCGCGGAGAACATCGATTTAGTCACGCCCACCCATTTCCTGCCCACCATTGTGCCGGCGCTGGAGCCAAAGCTGCCGGTGCCGGTGGTGTACAACTGCGGCGGCTACGAGCGGGTGGAAACCCTCCGCGAATTAAAAGGCAAGGTAGATATTTACCTGCCGGATTTGAAATATGCCGATGCCGCTTTAGCGGCAAAGCTGTCCGGCGCGGCGGATTATTTTCGGGTGGCAACGGCGGCGATTGGGGAGATGTTTGCCCAGACCGGTCCGATTCGCTGGCAGGGAGATAAAGTGGTCAGCGGTGTGATTGTCCGGCATCTGATTCTGCCCGGTCATGTGGAAAACTCCCTGAAGGTACTGGACTGGCTGGGAGAGAATTTCCGCTCCGGCGAGATTCTCGTGAGCCTGATGCGCCAGTATACGCCCATGCCCCATATGGAATCGCCTCTGAACCGCACCGTCACCGACGATGAGTACGACTCCGTTTTAAGCTGGATGCTCCTGAATGATTTGGAGGGATTCACGCAGGATTCCTCCGCCGCCACAGACCGTTTTATCCCAGACTTTTGAGACTGGGAATGATTGTTTAGCGGTGTGGTAACAAACAGCCTGATTGCAGGGGAGGGTCAAGACCCTCCCCTGCAAGATTTTTCTGTTAATTTGATAAACAATCATTTATACAACCTACGGAAACCGCTCATATACCTTCCCCGGTTCGATGGTGATTCCCTTCAGACGGGCCAGCTCTGTGGCGGTAACGAATCGGAACCCCTGCTCCTTCAATTCATCCACAATCGCCAGCGCAGCCTCCACAGAGCTGTCGGACATATCGTGGAGCAGCACAACATCCCCGTCCCGCACCGTGCGCACCACCGTCTGACGGATAACACCGGCATCGTGGCTGGCCCAATCCTTGGGGTCGACCGACCAGCTCAGGATACCCAGATTCGCCTGCCGCGCCACATCCACCACGACCTGTGCGCTTTTTCCACCGGGCGGACGCAGGAACACCGGACGGCACCCCTCCGGCAGCAACGCCAACGTGTCCGATATTTCCCGTTCCAGTTCCTCCTGACACATCTTCACCATGCACCCGTGACTGTAACCGTGCAGTCCGATTTCATGCCCCTCGTCGCAAATGCGTTGAGCTTCCTTGGGATAGTCCTTAATCCGGTAGCCGCAGAGCAGAAACGTGGCTTTCACATTCCGCTGCGCCAACCCGTCCAGCAATGTCCGTGTGAACCGCCCCGACGGTCCGTCGTCAAAGGTCAGGGCAACATACTTCTCCGCCTTGGCATAAACCGGTGTCGCAAGGCACATACATAATACAATCGCAATTATCCGCCGCAAAAAATCACATCCTTCGGTTTACTTTTCCCCCGTTTGCTGTTATGATATAATAGAAAAAATGTGGTAAATGATTGTTTGCCGTCCAACAGGAGATTTTTATGCTGGATAAACTTCGCGCGGTGTGTGACCGCTATGATGAGCTTTGCGCCAAAGCCGAGCAGCCGGATCTTTATGCAGACCCCAAAAAGGCGGCGGCGGTAATGCGTGAAAAAAACGATTTGGAACCAATCGTGGAGACCTTTCAGGCCTACAACGCCGCCTTGCAGGACATGGAGGACGCCCAGGAGCTGATGAGCGACCCCGAAATGAAGGAGCTTTGTCAGGAAACCTACCAGTGGGCCAGAGATAAAAAGGAGGAGCTGTACCGTCAGCTTCAGATTTTGCTGCTGCCCAAGGACCCCAACGACGAAAAAAGCGTCATCGTAGAGATTCGCGGCGGCGTGGGCGGTGAGGAAAGCGCCCTGTTTGCCCACAGTCTGTTCCGGATGTACTCCATGTACGCCGCCCGCATGGGCTGGAGCATCGAGTTGATGAACTACAACGATACGGAACTGGGCGGCGTGAAGGAAGCCGACTTCGTTGTGAACGGACGGGGCGCATGGTCACGACTGAAGTACGAGTCCGGCGTCCATCGGGTACAGCGGGTACCGGAAACGGAATCCGGAGGACGGGTCCACACCTCCACCGCCACCGTGGCGGTGCTGCCAGAGATGGAAGAGGTGGACGTTCAAATCGACCCCTCCGACATTGAAATGCAGGTCTACCGCGCCTCCGGTGCCGGTGGTCAGCATGTCAATAAGACCTCCTCGGCGGTACGGCTGATTCACAAACCCAGCGGCATCGTGGTGGCCTGTCAGGAGGAACGGAGTCAGCTTCAGAACCGTGAAAAATGTATGCGGATGCTGGCATCCAAGCTCTACGAAATCGAGCAGGAGCGGGTGGAGAGCGAACATTCCGGTCTGCGCCGCTCTCAGGTTGGCACCGGCATGCGCAACGAGCGAATCCGTACCTACAATTTCCCTCAGGGTCGGGTTACGGATCACCGCATTGGACTGACCCTGTACAAAATCGACGCCATTATGGACGGACACATCGATGAAATCATCGACGCCCTCGCCACCGCCGATCAGGCTGAAAATCTGAAAAACGCACAGTAATGAAGTAAAAATGATTGTTTACAGCAGAAAGGACTGCTTATGGAATACATCACGCATTCCCCTGAGGAAACGGAACAGGTAGGATTCGCTCTGGGACAGCGGCTGAAATCCGGCACTATTGTTGCCTATCGGGGGGATTTGGGTGCCGGCAAGACCGCCTTCACCCGTGGACTGGCCCGTGGACTGGGCTGCACCGAGTCTGTCACCAGTCCCACCTACACCATCGTCAACGAATACCTTTCCGGCAGGATGCCCCTGTTTCATTTTGATATGTACCGCCTTCGCTCCAGCGATGACCTCTGGGGCATCGGCTGGGATGATTACTTAGACCGGGGCGGTGTCTGCGCTGTGGAATGGAGCGAAAACGTGGCCGATGCCATGGAGAATCCCGTTTTCGTCACCATTGAAAAGCTGGGCGGCGACGACCGGAAAATCACCATCGAAGGAGGCAATTCAGATGCTTTTGCTGTGCTTTGAGACCTCTGCCAAGGCGGGATCTGTGGCGCTTTTTGAAGAAAATGCCCTGCTGGGCGAAAGCTATCAGCTCACCGCACTGACCCACAGTCAGACCCTGATGGTCATGGCACAGGATTTGATTAAACAATGCCAACGGACACCTGCGGAGGTGACCCATGTGGCTGTGGCAGCCGGTCCCGGCTCCTTCACCGGTGTACGAATCGGTGTAGCGGCGGCGAAGGGTTTCGCATGGGGTAAAGAGCTGCCCTGCTACGGCGTTTCCACATTGGAAGCCATGGCGCTGGGTCTGGGTATTCATGATGGCTACATCTGCGCCGCCATGGATGCCCGCCGCAGTCAGGTCTACAACGCCATTTTCAAGGCTGAACATGGCGAATTGACCCGAATCCGCGAAGACAGAGCCATTTCCCTGCAGGATCTGGAGACAGATTTGCAGACGCTGGAGGGACCTGTGTATCTGGTGGGTGACGGTGCCGCGCTGTGCCACAAGACCATCAGCGGATTGATTCTTCCTCCGCCCTGGCGGCAGCATCAGCGGGCTGTGGGCGTAGGACTGGCGGCACAAAAACAAATCGCCAACGGCGAAGAAGGCAACGCCGCCGCGCTGGTACCCAATTATCTGCGGCTTTCTCAGGCAGAACGGGAGCGGTTGGAACGGGAATCCGCCAAAAATTAACGCAACTTCATCTAATCTTAATATTTTTCTGCTTTCTTTATTAACACTTCCGATGTATTCTGTATTTAATGGTGCGAATGATTTATCTTTTTCATTTGATCTCTCATCTTCCTCACATACAAAAACCGCAGGTCATACCTGCGGTTTTTGTATGCAGCAAAACAACTGCTCCGCCGAAGCGGAGCAGTTGCGCTTATTGCGGCTTTAGAGCTGTGGGAAACCGGATTCCCAAAGTGCCGTAGAACCGGATCCGGCTGCTATTGCTGAGAATCAAACCTTCCTCATCTATGGTGTAAAGGAATGTCTCTGCCTCCTCGCCAATGGTCATGTGCAGAACTCCATCCTTCACATAGTAGTAACCGCCCCGGACAAGCTGCGCAAAGGTCTTGCCCAGCCCCAGATTGTCCAGAAAACCATGGGTGGATTCCTGCGCCTGAGAAAGACCGTATTCCTCCCATCGCTCCTGAATCTGTTCGGCATTCAAATCGCTGATTTTCTTCTCGGCCACAAACTTGTTATAGTAGCCCTGAATCATAAAGTCCGCCAGAGCATTTTCATAACCGATGATGGCGGCCTCAAAAGACTTTTGCTCCAGCGTGACGGTGTATCGACCATCGTCACCGAAGGTCCACGTCACAGGAAAACTGGTCGTCCCCTTGAAATCCGGGATGTTCATATAATCGCTGGCAATGGTCACCTGCATGGTCCACTTACCAATCAAATCCTCACACTCCCACGGATCAAAAAGGGAATCCTCCACCACAGGAACCTCCTCTACCTCCGGCACCTCAACAGGAGGACGGGTGGGTGGTGTGGTGGTGATTTTTGTGGGCGCGGTGCTGGGGTCTGTGGGCTCTGTATGATTCGCACCGCAGCCGGTCAGCACAAGCATCGCCGCCAGCAGCGTTAATAGCACCTTTTTCAATGGTATCACTCCGTTTCTGCGTCCATTGTAGCCGCCTTTTCACCGATCGTCAAGGGGAGATAAATCACCGCACCGGTGTGCAAAACACGCCGTTACATTCCGGCAGAGTTGTGGACAAATCCACAATTTAATGGTATAATATCTAAAAAGGAGGAAATGCCATGAAACGACTGATTGCGATATTGCTCTGTGTCGTGCTGATACTTAGCGGCTGCGGCGGCGCGGGGACAACAGAGGACCCCTCCGGTTCTTCCAGCTCTGGAACTACCTCCAGCGGCGGTACCACCTCCACACAGGGAACGGTTCCTTCCGATGACGCCCCTTCTGAGTCTCCCACAACGCCCTCCACCCAGCCTCCATATGTGGAGCCGGAACCGGATCCTGACGACGACCGCATCGACATTGGTCAGGAAGAGCCCTCCGTGGATGAACAAGCACTGTACGACCAGCTGTTCAATCTGAACAGCAAGGTGGAAATTGACATCGATATGTCCGACGGGGAGCTGAGAAAGCTTCAGGCGGATTATGAAAAATATCGGGACATGGGTTCAAAATCCCCCATTTACCGCCGTGCCAACGTAACCATTACCATCAACGGAAAATCCTATTTCATTAACGACGTAGGCGTGCGGATGAAGGGCAACACCTCCCGTACCAACTTCTACAAAGAGGAAAACGGCGGCATCTACAAAGCGATTCACCTGAAGCTGGACTTCCAGGAGACCTTCGACGACAAAGACTACTACGGCGCCGAGGCTCTGAACTGGGTCAGCGAGGAGCAGCGGGATGCCCGTAAGGACCGCACCTTCGCCACTCTGGAGAAGCTGGAGCTTCGCTGGAACAAGTGTCTGGACAACACCTATCTGCGGGAGCTGTATGCCTATGAGCTGTACCGCTCCGAGGATGTGCTGGCACCGCTGGTGAACCTGTGCAGTCTGGACTGGAGCGACGTTCACATGGGCGTGTACACGCTCAATGAGCCGGTGGACAAGGTGTTTCTGGAGAAACGTCTGCCGGAGGAGGAACTGGGCGGCGACCTGTACAAGTGCGGCTGGACCTGGGAAGGTGCCTCCTTCAAAAACGGCAGTTCCATCGGCATTGAGGACGAGGATAAAGGGCAGTTCTATTGCTACGACCTGAAAACCAATAAGAAAACCTCCAAGCATGAGCAGCTCATCGCCCTGATTAAAGCGCTGAACTCCCCCAGCCTGACCAAAGAACGTTTCGCGGAACTGGTGGATGTGGAAAGCTTCCTCAATTATGCGGCGGTGTCCTATTTCCTTGGAAATCCTGACGATTTGCGGAATAATTACAACAATTACTACATTTACTTTTTGAAAACCTCCGGCAAAATGGTCATCATCCCCTACGACTACGACCGTTGCCTCGGTGTCACCGTGGAATACAATCCCTCCGGTCACGCCATGACCACGGATAACCCCTTCTCGGATATGCGTGAGGGCGCCCAGAACGGGCCCCAGGAGCAGGATGTGCCGCTGTTCTACCGGACTGTGGTGAAAGGCGGCTGGTATGTACGGGAGTATGCCGATGCGCTGACTCGTGTCAGCAAGAATACGCTGCTGACCAAGGCCACCTTCAAGACCTATTTCGACCGGGCCAAGGGACTCTACGGCAACGACGTCCGTCCCAGCCGAACTCTGAAAAATATGGGTGACTGGGATCCCTCCTTCGACCTGAACAGGACCTCCGCTGCCTCGGATTACCGGAACATGTCCTTCAATGACTACATCGACGCAAAAATGAACGCCTTCCGCGGCTGCATGAAGAATTTGGATCAGTATCTGAACTATGAGCGTCCGGTTCCGGCAACCCACTACATCCGTGGTGACTTCAATGGTTGGAGCAACGACGACCGCTACGCCATGACTCTGAAGGACGGGCTGTACACCTGCACCCTTAAATTCAACCATGATTTTGCCTTCAAGGTCTATGACAACACCTCCAACGAATGGTATGGTACGGACTGTCTGCCGGAAGACTGGGAATTGGAGTATCAGACCGACAAGCGCAGTAATTTCAAAATGAAACCCGGCACCTACTATGTCACCTTTGATCCGGATAATCTGATTATCACCGTAACGAAACAGTAACGGAATAAACGGCTGTTTGTCGTGAATCATCATCGCCAGACGGGAGCATGCTCCTGTCTGGCGATATTTTCAGGGCGCTGTATGCACAGAAAAATCGCCACGGGGTGACCCGTGGTGATTTTTTGTATGGAATTAGCTTGCGAAGTAAGCCTTGGCGTAGTAGCCGTAGACTGCGGTGGCAGCACCGAAGGCGTTGCCGTTTCCGGCCAGGGTCTTGCAGTATGCACCCAGGCT
>JAZSEN010000068.1:0-1960 GCA_045531675.1 Faecousia sp. | reverse complement strand
CCGCTGCCAATCCGAATAATGAGTATAACTGGGTAGGCGGCAAGTCCTATACCATCCGTATGAGCCTGAACGATGTGCTTACCTTTGAAGGCATCACCGTGGACGACTGGAACGAGCAGGATATAGCGGGCGGCGAGGCTGTCGAGTGGGTGAACGGCTTCAGCGAGACAGGCGAATATGAGCCTGCACAACTGAACGAAAGCAGCTACTACGAGATAAAGAACGGCGGCAACCTCTTCTGGTTTGCCAACCACGTCAACACCGTTGACAGGGCCGCCAATGCAGTCATCACAGCAGATATCGACCTTGAAGGCAGACCGTGGACCCCTATCGGCTTTATAGATGAGGAGAACAATAGCTTCTTCGGAGTCTTTAACGGACAGAACTACACCATCCGAGGGCTGAATGTGGAAGGTGGCAGAGCCGGCCTCGGCTTCTTCGGTGAGGTCAGAACGGGTACTGTCAAGAACTTCACCATCTACGGTGAGGTGGTTGTGAATACCGAAGTCGATTACGTCGGCGGTGTCATCGGCTCAATTTGCGGTCTGAACAGCACAGACCACGGACTTGAGCGCAACGGTGCGATCATTCAGAACATCACCTCATACGTCAACCTTACCGCAAAGGTACACGGTCCCGGTATGATAGGCGGCTTTGTTGGCTATGCCAATCACCAGAGCCTGATTGAACAGTGCTCTTGGTACGGCACCTTTGATGCCGGAATTTACTGTGTGGACAACGGTGCCGGTGGATTTATCGGCAAGATTCAGGAGAGTTCAAGTGAAGTCACCATCCGCAACTGCGCGGCATACGGAACCATCAAGACGAATTACGCAAAGGACAGTTACAATAACACTCCAACCATATATATGGGCGGATTCCTGAGTCTCTCCAACACGGACGCAAAGACCGTCCTTGAAAACTGCCTGTTCGCAGGTAAGTTTGAGCGCGGTGCAAATCTGACCGACCAGGCAGAACTTGCGGCATTTGGCACCTTGTCCAGTGTTAAATCAATCAAGAACTGCTATTACCTCGGCGATGACGGTCTTGCGGCAGTACACAGCGATTCGTCTCTGAAACCCGGTGAAAACGTCGAAATCACAGCGGTTACCGAGGACGACCTCAGGAACAACACAATCGCCACTCAACTTGGTGAGTATTGGACGCAGGGAGAGAATTATCCGGTGATTAAAAGATAACGCCAACCTGTCATCCTGAGCAAAGCGAAGGATTTCGAGAACAATTTAAAAAGAAGCAATAAAAAGATAGACTATATGAAAACAAATAAAATTTTAACCATAGCAGTAACAGCCCTGATACTGGCAAGCTGCACCAACAACGACCCCGTTGTAGATGAAACCAAAAATACTCCCATCATCATCGCCTCGGCCTGTGTGTCGGAGCTGACAGCACGTGCTATCACGGATGGCAAACTCGTGGGCACCAGTGATAGCCATGCCACTATGAGCGTATTCGTTACCGGAGGCACAGCAGACAAGTACAATGCAACCAATCTAAAGTGGGAACACGATGGTACGAGTTGGAATAGCGAGACAAATGTACTCTACGAAGGCGCAAGTTCATCGCAGAAGATTTACGCTTGCTCGCCTTACACCACAGTTACTGATAATAACATCACCGTGACAGCCACAGAGCAGAAAGACTGGCTCGTGGCCACTGCTACTGATCTTACATCCAGTGTCGTGAACCTCACGATGACTCATGCCCTTACCAAGTTAGTTCTTAAACCTACATTTGGTACAGAACTCACAAGCCAGACAATCACTTCGGTAAAAGTGGAAGGTATGTATGCTTCAGGTACACTGAACGTTTCCGACAATACTTGGAGCGATTTGCCGGAAGCCAATACCATTCTCGCAATGGCGAATAATGAGCTGTTGGTTATCCCGATGGAATCTTGCACATCGCTGCCCATCACCATCACGATGGAGGATGCTCG
>JAZSEN010000102.1:0-19910 GCA_045531675.1 Faecousia sp. | reverse complement strand
TTTTGAGATGTTGCAAACTGTGCTGAAAACGTACCTGTTTGCATAGTATTAACAGCTCAGAAGTTGCGACCTTTCGGGAGGGTCAAGACCCTCCCCTACAAAAGGTGCGGTTGTAATCGGAACGCTAAACAATCATTTATGTTTATTAATACACTACGAAAGCTGCCGCTTAAGCGGCAGCTTTCCACGGTTATTCTACAGGGGGCAGATTGTTCAGGTAGTCCTGAACCTCCTCCAAACCTTCGCCTACGATTTTCATAGTGCGCTCATAGGAAGCTTCTGCCTGCTTCAGGGTGCTGTCGGTCAGACCGAACTGACTTTTCCAGTCCTCGACCTCCGTATCCAGCGGCAGGACGTCGTAGACATTCTTGCCGGTGGTGGAACTGGTATGCAGATTGATCCACAAAGGTAGCAGCTCCACCTCTTCCAGACGTACAGTACCATCGGAGTATCGTGCGAAAGAGAAATTGAACAGGATGCCGTCCTCGGTGTGGGCGGTCTTGACATAAGAGATGTTGCCCAGCCGCTGGTTGGACATGAAATTGCCGGTGGAGTACAGACAGACCGTCTTGTGATCCTCGTTGGTGGTGCTGGTCAGCAGATCCATGGGCTGAATCACATGGGGATGGCCACCCACGATAACATCCACGCCCAAATCGCAGGCCGCCTGCGCAAACCGCTCCTGAGAGCCGTTTTGTTTGAGCTCATATTCCTCGCCCCAGTGGATGTACAGCACGATGGCTTCCGCGCCATCCTTTTCCATGTCAGCGATATTCTGACCCAAATCCGCAATGAACCCGTCGAGATCACCGCTGTGGAAGGTGTTAATCCGACTGGCCACACCGTCCGGCAGTCTGGCACCGCCGTTCAGGGAAACAGAACCCTTGCCGCCGTCTGTTTCATAGGTATAGCAAACCATGCCAACCTTGATGCCGTTGAGGTTCTTCACTATATAATCCGCCACGCCATCGGAAATCTTGGTGCCGATGTGGTCCACACCGGCCTCGCCCATGATTTGCTGGGTGCGGTCAAAGCCGATTTTCTGAGTGTCGTAGGTGTGGTTGTTGGCGGTGAGGAACATATCCAGTCCCATGGCTTGCAAATCATACACAATTTCATCAGGGCAATTGAAGTTTGGATAACCGCTGTAAGAGTAGCCGTTATCCAAACCGGCCAGCGTGGTTTCCAGATTGGCAACCATGTAGTCCGGCGCGGTCAGATAGTCCTGAATATGAGTGAAGAAAGGAGTAAAATCGTAACCGTTGGAGGTTTTCGCCGGATTGACGCAGGGCATATGCATCAGCACATCGCCGGTAGCGCCGATGGTGGCGGTGGAAACCTTTTCCGGCTTCGGAGGCTCCACAGGACCCTGCGGCTCCGTGGGTTTGGTGGTCGTTCCGGCAGTGGGTTTTGTTTGCGTGGTTTGTGTAGTGCTGGACAGGGTGTTGTTGTCAGAAGGCTTACCGCTTCCGGCACGAATCACCGTCACCACCAGGGCGATTACGCCCACAATCACCAGAACAGCCATCAACCACAAAATCAGGGTTTTGTACTGGTCACGGCGACGTTTCCTAGGTCTGCGACGGGGATTGGGATACTGGTCAGACATCTCTATCTCTCCTTTTTGTCAGGCGTCCAGCAGATAGTGGACAGAGCGGACTTCCTTGCCGTTCTGACAGTAAATGCGAGGCACGCGGCGGCTGATGCCGCAAATAAATTCGTAGTTGAAGCTGTCGGCGGCAGCAGCGATGGCTTCGACGGTGATTTCCTCATCGCCGTCACGCCCCACCAGAGTTACCACATCGTCCAGCGCCACATTGGGTATGTCGGTCACATCCACCATCAGCTGATCCATGCAGATTCTGCCCAGAATGGGGGCGCGTTTACCATGAATCAGGACGTAAAACTTACCGGAAAGGCTTCTGCGGTAGCCGTCGGCATAGCCCACCGGCACCGTTGCCACCATGGTGGGACGTTCCGTAACGAAGGTGCCGCCGTAGCTGATTTCCCGACCGGCAGGTAGCTGCTTCACATGGGTCACCCGACTGAGCCATTGCAGCGCGGGACGAAGGGGCAGCAGTTCGGGGTCCACCTCGCCGCTGGGGTACAAGCCATAGGTGACGATACCTGAGCGAACCAGTTCATAATGGTCAGGGAAATTCATCAGTCCGGCGGAATTGTCCAGATGGCGAATCGGGATTTTCACGCCGCGCTGCTCCAGCATTTCCAGAAAGCCGTTAAACCGCTCCGCCTGACGGCAGGACCGCTCCAGATCCGCACAGTCGGCGGTGGCAAAGTGGCTGAAAATGCCCTCGGCACAAATGGACGGCAGCTTCACGATTTTCTCGCAAAGGTCTGCCGACTCTTCCGTAGGCTGGAAGCCAATCCGGCTCATGCCGGTGTCCACCGCAAAATGGAAGGGTGCTGTCTTTCCCTGCCGCAGCGCCTCTTCCGAAAGGGCAACCGCATCCTCATAGTGGAAAATGGTGGGGCGCACATCGTAGCGCACCGCATGGGGAAAGGCGGGAACCGGCGTTCTGCCAAGAATCAAAATTGGAATGGAAAGACCGGCCTGCCGCAGCTCCAGCGCCTCCAGCATGGAGGACACGCCGAAGAATGCGCATTGCTCCTGCAGCAGTCGTGCCACTTGCACCGCGCCGTGACCGTAGGCATCCGCCTTGACCACCGCCATCACCGGCACACCGGTTTTTTCACGCACCGCTTTCAGATTGCCGGCAATGGCATCCAAATCGATTTTTACATAGGTACTGTCAAAATTCAAAAGCAATCAGCTCCGTAAATATATTGAAGTGATAAGACAAATTATCGTTTAGTGGTATATCAGCAATCAATTCTTTACCACCTGAAACTTCAAAGGTACTCCCAGTATTTTACCACTTAATTTATCAAAAGTAAATAACCACTTTTCCCCACGGCAACACTTGAAAAATTCACAAATCGGTGGTATATTTTTAAGTTGAGATAGTATCATCGGGAGAGTATGATTATGTGCAACAAAACCACCGTTATTTCCGAAGAGCTGCTGAACCGGCAGTTTGACTTTTGTGATAAAATCGCCGCCTACTGGAAGGACCGTGACACCGTTCCCAAGGCCTATGTGGAGACCTACGGCTGTCAGCAGAACGAGGCCGATTCCGAAAAGATTCGCGGCTACCTGACCCAGAGCGGCTACACCATCGCCACCGAAGCCGAAGGCGCGGATGTGGTGGTGATGAACACCTGCGCCATTCGGGAGCATGCGGAGCAGCGGGTATTCGGCAATCTGGGTGCGCTGGTCCACACCAAACGCCGCCACGCCGGTCAAAAAATCTTCCTCTGCGGCTGCATGGCCGGCGAGGAAATCGTCTCCCAGCGCATCAAAAACAGCTACCACCATGTGGACGGCGTGTTCTCCACCCACCATCTGTGGCAGTTCCCTGAAATCCTGTATCATGTACTGACCCAGGGCAAGCGGCAGTTCTACGTTGCCGACGAAGCCGGTTCCATTGCCGAGGGTATTCCTCAGGTGCGGGACAACAAGCTGAAGGCGTGGGTATCCATCATGTACGGCTGCAACAATTTCTGCACCTACTGCATCGTGCCTTATGTCCGCGGTCGGGAGCGGAGTCGCCAGCCTGAGGATATCCTCCGCGAGTGCCGGGAGCTGATTGCCGCCGGCTGCAAGGAAATCACCCTGTTGGGTCAAAACGTCAACTCCTACGGAAAGGACTTGAAATGTGGCGTGGACTTCTCCGATTTGCTGGCGCAAATCGCACAGCTGGATGGGGATTTCCTGGTTCGATTCATGACCAGTCATCCCAGAGATGCAGGCGAAAAGCTCTTCGACACCATGGCAAAATACCCCAAAATCGCCAAGCAGCTTCATCTCCCCTTCCAGTCCGGTTCCTCCCGCGTGCTGAAGGCCATGAACCGCCACTACGACCGCGAGAAATATCTGGCAGCGGTGAACTATGCCAAGTCCGTCATGCCGGAGCTGGTGCTGACCTCCGATGTGATTGTAGGTTTCCCCGGTGAAACCGCTGAGGAATTCGAGGAAACTCTGACCCTTATCGAGCAGGTTCGCTACGATGCCCTGTTCACCTTCATCTTCTCCCCCCGCCACGGCACACCGGCGGCATCCATGGACGACCCCACCCCCAAGGAAGAGAAAAACCAGCGCTTTGACCGGCTCTGCGCCCTGCAGAACCGGATTTCCGAAGAAATCCACGCCGCCTATGTGGGCAAGGCCCTGCGCTGTCTGGTGGATGGCATCGACGGTGATCAGCTCACCGCCCGCACCGAAGGCGGTCGTCTGGTTCGCTTTTCCGGCGACGAAAGCCTGATTGGTACCTATCAGAACATTACCATCACCGGCTCCACCACATGGAGCCTGACCGGCGTGCTGGATAGATAAATTATCATTACAACATATTACCTTGACAGAAAGAGGTTGCGCTATGGCAAAGTCCACGACCGAATTGACGCCCATGCAGCGGCAGTACAACGAAATAAAAAAACGGAATCAGGACTGCATTTTGTTCTTCCGTCTGGGCGACTTCTATGAGATGTTCAACGAGGACGCAAGGGTGGCATCCAAGGAGCTGGATCTGACCCTGACCACCCGTGACAAGTCCAAACCCAAGGATGAGCAGACACCCATGTGCGGTGTGCCCTACCACAGCGTGGACTCCTACATCGCCCGACTGGTCCAGAAGGGCTACAAGGTGGCCATCTGCGAGCAGATGACGGATCCTGCCACCACCAAGGGTCTGGTAGAACGGGATATCACCCGCATCGTCACCCCCGGCACCGTCACCGAAAGCTGCATGCTGGACGAGAGCCGCAACAACTACATCGCCTGCATCTACGGCGAAGGCGGCAAGTTTGGTCTTGCCTTCTGCGACGTATCCACCGGTGCTTTCTTTGCCACAGTCTGCGCGGACGAAGCCGCCGCAGCCTCCGAGCTGGGTCGGTTCTCCCCCTCCGAGGTGATTCGCGGCGGTGCCGGCGTGGACGGCGACCAGCTGACCGATGCCCTGTTTCGCCGGCTGAATTGCTGTGTGGACGAGGGCAAGCCGGAGCAATTCGACCTGTCCGCCGCCGAGCAGCTTCTGGAGCGGCACTTTGACGCACCCATGGCACGGTTGGGACTCACCGGTCTGCCTGCCGCCATCATCGCCAGCGGCACCCTGCTGCAGACATTGCTGACCCTGCAAAAAAATGACCTTGCCCACATCCGTCAGCTGCAATACTACACCACCGGACGGTTCATGGAGCTGGATCTGGATGCCCGACGGAATCTGGAGCTGACCGAAACCATGCGCTCCAAGGAGAAAAAAGGCACGCTGCTTTGGGTGCTGGACAAAACCCACACCGCCATGGGCGGACGGCTGATTCGCAGTTGGCTGGAAAAGCCTCTGCTGGATGCGGTGGAAATCGGTCGCCGTCAAAGTGCGGTGGAGGAGCTGGTCAACGCCCCCATCCTTCGGGGCGAGCTGATTGAAGCGCTGAAGGACGTAACGGATTTGGAGCGGGTCATGACCCGCGTAGTCACCGGCACCGTCAACTGCCGTGATTTGCTGGGACTGGCCCGTGGACTACGGGCGCTGCCGCTGGTAAAGGCGCAGCTTGCCCAGACCGAATCTCCCCTGCTTCGCAAGTTGGAGCAGTCCATCGACCCTCTGACCGACTGCGCCGACCGGATTGAATCCACCATCGTGGACGAGCCGCCGCTGACGGTCCGTGAGGGCGGCATTATCCGCAAGGGTGCCAATGCCGATGCCGACCGGCTCCGTGATATCATGGAGGGTGGCTCCGGCACCATTCTCGCCATCGAGACTGCGGAACGGGAAAAGACCGGTATCCGCACCTTAAAAGTCAGCTTCAACCGTGTTTTCGGTTACTATATTGAGGTTTCCAAGTCCTTTATGGATCAGGTACCTGCCCATTATGTCCGCAAGCAAACCCTCGCCAACTGCGAGCGCTACATCACTCAGGAGCTGAAGGAGCTGGAAGATCAGGTTCTGACCGCCAAGGACCGGCTCACCGCTCTGGAGTATCAGATTTTCACCGAGCTGCGGGAATCTCTGGCTGCGCAGGCCGCCAGAGTGCAGCTTTCCGCTGCGGCGGTGGCGGCGGCGGATGCCCTGTGCAGCCTTGCCACCGTTGCCATTTCCCGTGGCTACTGTCGTCCCGAAATCACTCTGGGCAACGAAATTTCCATCACCGACGGACGTCACCCTGTGGTGGAGGTGATGCTGAAGGACACCCTGTTCGTCCCCAACGATACCCGTCTTGGCTCTGCCGACGATCAGGTATCCATCATCACCGGACCCAACATGGCCGGTAAATCCACCTATATGCGTCAGGTGGCGCTGATTGTGCTGATGGCACAGATGGGTTCCTTCGTGCCGGCACGGTCTGCCAGAATCGGTCTGGTGGATCGGGTGTTCACCCGCATCGGTGCCAGCGACGATCTGGCATCCGGACAGTCCACCTTCATGGTAGAGATGTCCGAGGTGGCATCCATTCTGAAATATGCCACCTCCCGCAGTCTGTTGATTCTGGACGAAATCGGTCGGGGCACCTCCACCTACGACGGCATGGCCATCGCCCGTGCGGTGCTGGAATACGCCGCCAGTCCCAAAAAGCTGGGTGCCAAGACCCTGTTCGCCACCCACTACCATGAGCTTTCCACCATTGAGCAGGAGCTGCCCAATGTAAAGAACTACAACATTGCCGTAAAAAAGCGGGGCGACCAGATGATTTTCCTGCGGAAAATCGTTCCCGGTGCCACCGACGACAGCTATGGCGTTGAGGTGGCAAAGCTGGCAGGTCTGCCCAACGCAGTCATCAACCGCGCCCGTGAGATTCTCACCGAGCTGGAGAGCCAGAACGGCGTTCAGCATGTGGTCCAGATTGCCGAGCCGGAGGATCAAATCTCCATGATGGATCTGCGTTCCCAGCAGGTCTGCGCCGCGCTGGAGGCACTGACCGTGGAAACGCTGACCCCCATTGAAGCTATGAACGAGCTTTACAAGCTGAAAAGGATGTTAGACTGATGCAAATTCCCCTGACCCGCACGGAAGCCCAATGGGGCAACCGTTATCTTCTGTTCCAGCTGATTTTCCTGCCCTCGCTGGTGCGGCTGGTGCTGGGCTGCATCTGGCCCTCCGCCACAGACCTTCACCTGAATCTAATCTGCTGGGGTATCAATTTCTTTGTCATTTGCGGTATTTTTCACCGTTTTCTGCTGGAATCAGCAAAAGATGCCGTCCAAAATGTAAAAACCATTTTGCTTACCGCATTGACCGGATTTATGGTCTACTGGGTGGCAAACATCGCCCTGTCTTTGGTTCTGGTGCTGCTGTTTCCCGATTTCTACAATGTCAACAATGCCAACATCGCCGATGTCGCTCGGGAGAATCTTCTTCTGACCGCTGTGGGTACCGTGGTTCTGGTGCCTATTGTGGAGGAGGTATTCTATCGGGGACTGGTGTTCGGTCTGCTGCGCAGACATAGCCGGATTCTGGCTTATGCCGTTTCCGTCATGGTTTTCAGCGCGATTCACATCACAGGCTACATTGGTCACTATGAGCCGCTGCATCTGCTGCTGTGTACGTTGCAGTACCTCCCCCCCTCGCTGGTGCTGGCCTATTGCTACGACCGCACCGGAAACATTTTCGCACCCACTTTGATTCACATAACCGTCAACGCCATTGCAATGCTGTCCATGAGGTGACTATCATGCCTAAAATCATACAGCTATCCCCCCATATCGCCAATCTGATTGCCGCCGGTGAGGTGGTAGAGCGTCCTGCCAGCGTGGTCAAGGAGCTGCTGGAGAACGCCGTGGATGCCGGCGCATCCAAAATCACCGTAGAAATCCGTGACGGCGGCATGACCTTTCTTCGGGTCACGGACAACGGCTGCGGAATGTCCCCCGAGGATGCCCGTACCGCCTTCCTCCGCCATGCCACTTCCAAGCTCCGCACCGCCGATGACCTTGCCGCCATTGCTACCATGGGTTTCCGTGGCGAGGCCCTCGCTGCCATCGCTTCCGTCAGCCGCATCGATCTGCTGACCAAAACAGCCGGCAGCCTTACCGGCACCAGCCTTCATCTGGAAGCCGGTACCATCACCGAGGATACCGAAGCCGGTTGCCCCGACGGCACCACCATTATCATTCGGGATTTGTTTTTCAACACCCCTGCCCGTATGAAGTTCATGAAGTCCGACTCCGTGGAGGGCAGCCGTGTTGCCGCTGCGGTTCAGATGCAGGCGCTGGCCCATCCGGAGGTGTCATTTAGCTTCATTCGTGACGGCAAGCAGACCCTCTCCACCCCCGGCACCGGCGGACTGGAGGCGGCGGTTTACTGCGTCTACGGTCGGGAATGTGCCAAAATGATCAAGGTCGACAGCCGTTGGGAGGGCTACTCCCTGTCCGGCTATGTCAGCAAGCCCACCGATGCCCGACCCAGCCGGAGTCTGCAAACCTTCTTCGTCAACGACCGTCCGGTGAAATCCCGTCTGCTGATTACCGCATTGGAGGAGGCCTACCGCAACCAGATTATGGTGGGCAAATTCCCTGCCTGCGTTCTTCACCTGACCATTCCTGCCAACGCCGTGGATGTGAACGTCCATCCGGCGAAAACGGAAGTAAAGTTTCTGTCGGAAAAGGCGGTGTTTGACTGCGTACACTACGGCGTACTGGGCGCTCTGAACAAGACCCCCGACCGCCCTCAGGTGCAGTTTGCCAAACAGACGCCCCCTGTTTCTTCGCCACCGCAGACCACCGCAATCCCTGCAAAAAAGCCGGACAACTTCTTCCGTACTATGACACCGGCGGAGTTCAAAACCTTCTCTTCCGTCGTTGCCGATGCGCCCCAGCCGAAAAAGGAATCCGCCATGGCCACCGTGTCCATGCTGGAGCGGCCTGCCCCCATGCCGGTTCGGGAAAGCATTCTGACTCCTTCCCCCAGACCCGCACCTGCGGTGCCCCCTCCTGTGATTCCGGAGGTTGTCACGCCGGCTCCCAAGAAGCCGCCCCGCGAGGATGTGGAGGAATTGGAACAGACCGCCCTGCCCATGCCGGAGGAAATCCAATGGCGTATGGTGGGTGAGCTGTACAATTCCTATGTTATAGTAGAAGAAGGGGAAAACGCCTTCCTGATTGACAAGCACGCCGCCCATGAGCGGATTCTCTTTGACAAGCTGAAGGCGAATCAGGAAGCCATTTCCTCTCAGACCCTGCTGACCCCCATTCCTGTCCGACTCAGCGCCGAAGCGGCGGCAGAGCTGCTGTCCAGCAAAGCTGTGCTGGACGAGCTGGGTTTTGAGATTGACGAATTTGGCGAAAACACCGTCCTGCTGCGGCAGATTCCCATGGATTTGTCCCCCGACGATGCCGCAGAAGCAGCAGAGGCGCTGGCGGCGGACCTGCTCCGCGGTCGCCACGACAGCAAGGAAACCGTCCGTGATGAAATTCTCCACACCGTGGCCTGCAAAGCCGCCATCAAAGCCGGCTGGTATACGGATGAAAAAGAGCTGCTGGCGCTAGTCAAGCAGGTCATGGCTCGGGAGGACCTGAAATACTGCCCCCACGGCAGACCCATTTGCATCACCCTCAGTAAAAAACAACTGGAAAAGCAATTCAAACGGAGCTGAATCCATGAACAACATCATTTGTATCGCCGGACCCACAGCTTCCGGCAAAACCGCACTGGCGGTGGAGCTGGCGAAAGAATTTGACGGCGAGGTGGTTTCCTGCGACTCCATGCAGGTCTACAAGCGCATGGACATCGGCACCGCCAAGCCCACAATAGAAGAACGTCAGGGCATTGTCCATCATATGCTGGATGTGGCAGAGCCGGAGGAGGATTTCTCCGTCAGCCGGTACTGCAATCTGGCATCCCCCATTGTCGACGACATTCTCGCCCGTGGCAAAACCGCCATCATCGCCGGCGGTACCGGACTGTACATGGATGCTCTGATTCGGGGCAACGACTTTGCCCCCTACCCTGCCACTGGACGGCGTGAGGAGCTGGAGCAGCGAGCCGACCGTGAGGGCATCGAGGTGCTGATGGACTGGCTCCGTCAAATCGACCCGGACTCTGCCAGCCGGCTCCATCTGTCCGACCGCAAGCGCATCATCCGGGCGCTGGAGGTCTATCTGGAAACCGGTGAGACAATCACCGCCCACAACCTGAAAACCCAGCAGCTTCCGCCCAAATACCACCCCCTCTGGCTGGGGCTGGACTTTGCGGAACGGGCAGAGCTGTCCCGCCGCATCGATTTGCGTGTGGATATCATGCTTCAGATGGGGCTGATTGATGAAATCAAGGCGCTGCTGGCCCAGGGCGTGCCGCCCAAATGCACAGCCATGCAGGCCATTGGCTACAAGGAATTCGTAGCCGCCCTTCAGGGCAACGGCACCATTGCCGAGGCCGCCGCTCTGGTTCAGCAGTCCTCCCGCCGCTACGCCAAGCGGCAGCTGACCTGGTTCCGCAGGAACAACGCCATGAACTGGCTGATTCGCGACAAAGAAGAAATTCTTTCAAAGGCCCGACGGCTTATTCAGGAATCCGACAAGTGAAGAATGCTAAGATGTATGTATCCCAAAGAAAGAAGGTAATACATATGTCAGACGCAATCAATTTACAGGATGCCATTCTCAACGAGGTGCGTAAGGACCGGGTGCCGGTGACGCTCTTCCTGATGAACGGCTTCCAGCTCCGGGGAATCGTCACAGGCTTCGACAGCTTTGTGGTGGTGCTGGTGACCGATGGCAAGCAGCAGATGATCTATAAGCATGCCATTTCCACCCTTGCGCCCATGAAGCAGATTAAAGCCGCGGCTATCGCATAAGTGACACAAAAAGGCGACGGAGAGGTACTCCGTTGCCTTTTTTGTTGCGGAAAATGATTGTTTAGCGCAATAACTACAAAGGGTTTTGTTAGTACGCTAAACGATAATTTATACTTATATCTCTCAAGATAACAGAAAGGTCGAATGACTTATGTCCATTGCAGAAAATGTTGCCGCCATCAAGGCGGATATCCAGCAAGCCGCCATTGCCTGCGGTCGTAACCCGAACCAGATTCTTCTGTGCGCCGCCACCAAGATGAACGATGCCGGCAACGTCCGTCAGGCCATCGCCGCCGGTGTGGACTGCTGCGGCGAGAATCGTGTGCAGGAACTGACGCAAAAGCTTTCCGAAAACGCTTATGAAGGCGCTCCCGTCCATTTCATCGGACACCTGCAGACCAACAAGGTCAAGCAGGTGGTTGGCAAGGTGGATTTGATTCAGAGCGTGGACCGGCTGAAGCTTCTGGAGTGTATTCAGGCAGAAGCCGCCCGTCAGGGCATTGTGCAGGACATTCTGCTGGAAATCAACGTGGGCGAAGAAGAAAGCAAGAGCGGTTTTTCCACCGCCGATATCCTCCCCTTGGTCGAAAAAATGGGCGAATATCCCAATATTCGGGTCTGCGGACTGATGGCAATTCCCCCGATTTGCGAAAATCCGGGGGATAACGACAAATTTTTTCTGGAAATTCGCAACCTTTCTGTTGACATAACGGCAAAAAAATACGATAATGTATCTGTCGAGGTTTTGTCCATGGGGATGTCCGGCGATTATGCCGATGCCATCCGCTGCGGCAGTACCATGATTCGGGTGGGCACCGCCATCTTCGGTGCCCGAGATTATTCAAACCATCATCAATGATTGATGTATACTTAGGAGGAAACAGAAATGAGTTTTTGGGATAATGTTAAGAAGTTCGCCCAGCCCTATGCCGACGACGAGTACGATGAGTACGACGACGTAGAGACCTACGAGGAGGAGCCCCCCCGCCGTAGCCGCGCCGCCGAAACTGAGGCTGCCCCCGGCAAGTTTGAGAGTGCCCCCGCCAACCCCAAGACCGGCTTCAGCGGTCAGGTTCTGAATATCAACTCCGGCAAGCAGGAAGTCGTCCTGTTCCGCCCCACCAACTTCAACGATTGCACCAAGGCTGCCGACGATCTGCGTGACAAGAAGGCTATCATTGTCAACATGGAGAATGTGGACAAGGCTCTGTCCCGCCGCGTGGTGGACTTCCTGTCCGGCTGCGCCTACGCTCTGGACGGCAAGGTCAACAAAATCGCCCAATCCACCTATCTGTTCTGCCCCCACAGCATGGACGTTGTCGGCGATCTGGAGAACATCCAGACCGAAGTCGAGAACTACATCTAAGGGACACAGAGGTAAGCTATGTTTACACCGCAGCAGATAGAACAGATTTCCTTCAGTCGTGCCACCTTCGGTGGCTACGATATGCAGGCTGTGGATGAATTTCTGGAACCCCTGACTGAGGACTACATCACCCTCTATAAGGAAAATGCTCTGCTCAAGAGCAAGATGCGTGTGCTGGTTACGAAGCTGGAGGAATACCGTGCCAACGAAGCCAGCATGAAAGAAGCCATTGTTGAGACACAGAAAACCTGCGACGCCATGGTTAAGGACGCAGAGAATAAGTGTACCCAAATGCTGAGTGCCGCCAATGTTGCCGCCGCTGAGAACGCCAGAAATACAGATGCTCTGATTGAGGTTGAAAATCAACGTCTGGAGGACGCCCGTCGCGTGACCTCCGAGAAAATCAGCGCCATCGAAAAGCAGCTGCAGGAAACTCTGGAGCTCCTGACCACCCTTCGTGAGGAGAATCGCCCCGTTCAAGTACCCGAAACGGTTGCCGAGAAGGATGTTGCAGACGAGATTTCTCAGAATCTGGAGGCTCTGGTAGGTAAGGCCGAAAACACCGCCCCCGTCGTCGAGCCCAAGCATCCGGCTTCGGATACCTCCAGCAAATTCGCCAACCTGCAGTTTGGTCGGAACTACGACCCCTTAAAGAAATAAATACAACGCATAGATGAGGACAGGTGTGCGTGGATATCGCCAACAGAGAGCTGCCGGATGGTGCAAGGCAGCGGACGAGCCACGTTCCATATCCCCTCGGAGCGGCGCACCGAAGACAGTAGGCTGCGTCGGGCGCGCCCGTTACAGCGCATACGAGTGCCGGGAAACCGGAACAAGAGTGGTACCGCAGAGGTAATTGCGCCTTTGTCTCTTTTGATAGGGACAAAGGCTCTTTTTGTGCTTTTATAAATCAGGATACCCATTGTAGGGGAGGGTCTTGACCCTCCCTCAACATACCATAATGCCGAAACGTTTCGATTATTGCGTCAATGCATCACTAAGCATAGATTAATACGGCTCAAAAATTGTTAGATTTCGGGAGGGTCAAGACCCTCCCCTACAATATAAATCTATTCTATTGAGAGGAACATTCCAATGGACTTTAAGAACACAATCATCACCCCCAAGACCGACTTCCCTATGAAGGCCGGTCTGCCTGCCCGTGAGCCGGGTATGCTGGAAAAATGGCAGGAGCAGGATTTGTACAATGCCATGCTGGAGAAGAACAAGGATCTGCCCCCCTTCATCCTGCATGACGGCCCTCCCTTCTCCAACGGCTATATCCACATGGGTCACGCCCTGAACAAGACCCTGAAGGACTTCATCATCCGTTCCCATGCCATGATGGGCTACTATACCCCCTACGTCCCCGGCTGGGATAACCACGGTCTGCCCATCGAGCGTGCCATCGAAAAATCCAAATCCAAGCTGAACAAGGATATGTCCGTTTCCGAGTTCCGTCTGGCCTGTGAGGCCTTCGCTGAGGATTTCATCCAGAAGCAGATGGGCGGCTTCAAACGTCTGGGCGTTGTGGGCGACTGGGAAAACCCCTACCGCACCATGGACAAGCATTTTGAGGCGCAGGAAGTCAAGGTCTTTGGCAGAATGTTTGACAAGGGCTACATCTACAAGGGTCTGAAGCCCGTCACATGGTGTCCCTTCTGCGCCACCGCCGTGGCCGAAGCGGATATCGAGTATCAGGATGACCCCTGCACCTCCGTCTATGTCAAGTTCCCCATGGTGGACGACCTGGGCAAGCTCAGCGGCTACGACCTGAGCAAGATTTCCTTCGTGATTTGGACCACCACCATCTGGACCCTCCCCGGCAACATGGCCATCTGCCTGCATCCCCGTGACAGCTATGTAATCGTCAAGCCCGATTACAGTGAAGAAATGTTCATTGTCGCCGAGGCTCTGTGCGAAAAGGTCATGGGCATGGGCGGCTATACCAGCTATGAGATTCTGGCTACCTTCCCCGGTCAGTTCTTCGAGAACATGACCGCCAAGCATCCCTTCCTGGACAAGACTTCCCGTCTGGTCAACGCCGAGTACGTCACCATGGACTCCGGTACCGGCTGTGTTCACACCGCTCCCGGCTTCGGTGCCGATGACTATCAGACCTGTATGCGCTACGGCATGGATCTGGTGGTGCCTGTGGACGATTACGGTCGCCATACCGACTACGCAGGCAAGTACGCCGGCATGAAGACCGAGGAATCCAACCCCGTCATTCTGGCGGACATGAAGGAAAGCGGCGCCCTGTTCGCCTCCGAGGAAATCATCCACTCCTACCCCCACCACGACCGCTGCAAGAAGCCTGTCATCTTCCGTGCCACCCCCCAGTGGTTCTGCTCTGTGGAGTCCTTCAAGGATCAAGCCATCGAGGCCATCGAGAACGTCCAGTGGTTCCCCGGCTGGGGCGGCGACCGGATGGTATCCATGATTCGGGAACGTGCCGACTGGTGCATCAGCCGTCAGCGCCGTTGGGGTCTGCCCATCCCCGTGTTCTACTGCAAGGACTGCGGCAAGCCCGTTTCCAACGCCGATTCCATCGCCAAGATTTCTGCTCTGTTCGACGAATTCGGCTCCAACGTCTGGTTCGAAAAGGATGCCACGGAGCTGATCCCCGAGGGCTTTACCTGCCCCCACTGCGGTGGCACCGCCTTCGATAAGGAGACCGATACGCTGGACTGCTGGTTCGACTCCGGCTCCACCCACTACTCCTCCCTGATGTACCGGACCCCCGAGCTGTGGCCCGCCGATGTGTATCTGGAGGGCGCCGACCAGTATCGTGGCTGGTTCCAATCCTCCCTGCTGACATCCGTTGGCGCACTGGACAAGGGCGCTCCCTTCAAGCAGGTCCTGACCCACGGCTGGGTGGTTGACGGTCAGGGTCGTGCCATGCACAAGAGTTTGGGCAACGGCGTGGATCCCGCTGACCTGATTAAGGACTTCGGTGCGGATATCGTCAGATTGTGGGCAGCTTCCTCCGACTACCATGCAGATGTGCGCTGCTCCAAGGAAATCTTCAAGCAAATCGCTCAGAACTACCTGAAGTTCCGCAACACCGCCCGTTACTGTCTGGGCAATCTGGCGGACTTCGACCCCGATAAGAATATGGTGGCCGCCGCTGATATGGAGGAGCTGGACAAGTGGGCGCTGACCAAGCTGGGCAGCCTGATCAGCTTCGTCCGCAAGGCCTACAACGGCTACGAATTCCACACCATCACCCACGCCATCAACGACTTCTGCGTGGTGGAGCTGTCCAGCTTCTATCTGGACATCCTGAAGGACCGTCTGTACTGCGATGAGGCCGCCGGCAACCGCCGTCGCTCTGCTCAGACTGCTCTGTATCTGATTGTGGATGCCATGGCAAAGATGTTTGCCCCCATTCTCGCCTTCACCTGCGATGAAATCTGGCAGTCCATGCCCCACCGCTCCGGCGACGATGTTCGCAACATCCTCCTGAACCAGATGCCCTCTGATATGTCCGCCTATGCTCTGTCCGATGAGGCCATGGAGAAGTGGGCAACCGTCATGAAGCTGCGTCAGGATGTAAACGGCGTACTGGAGAAGGCCCGTGCCGACAAGCGCATCGGCAAGGCTTTGGAGGCTCACGTTTCCCTGCAGGGTAACGACAAGCTGATGGCTGCCTGCGCCGGTGTGGATCTGGCAGAAATCTGCATCGTTTCCTCCTGCGCATGGGAGACCGCTCCCGAGGGCGCTGAGGTTGGCACCGGCACCAACTACACCGACCTGACCGTTGGTGTTTCCGAGGCCAAGGGTGAGAAGTGCCCCCGCTGCTGGATGCACTCCGAAAATGCCAACGCCGAGGGTCTGTGCCCCCGCTGCGCCGCTGTCATCGCCAAGCTGGATATCGAAATCTAATAGCAATCGCCCTGCCACCACGGCAGGGCGATTCAACATTAATCCTCTATTTTCACACCTTTATTTCGTAAAAACTCTAACAATTCAGGTTCATAATCGGAGATTTCTCCGTACTCGTAAAAGTCAATTTCCTTTCCGTTTTTCAGCACCAGAACATACGACGGAAAATCAAGGGTATCGCCAAAATCATTCACCCTGTCCGGCTTATAGTACACACGCTCCACTTCGTCGTAATCATAGTATTCCCCATCCATGGACCAAAACGCTGTATTATCCACAAATCCGTTTCCCTGAAAATTCAGATTCCACTTCGTAAACAACACGCATCCAGCCACGCTGACCGCTATCAGCAGCATCAGAAACCCTTTCATAAACCGGTTTATTCCCGGGCTTTCCTGTATACTGTCCAATTCCTGATACTGCTGATAGCGCTTCTTGTAGAGCAATTTATAGAACTTGAGTCGGGTGAAATAGCTCAAACCAATGGCCGTAAGAAAAGCACAAAGGAAGCAAAAATAGGAATTGTAACTGGGCCCCATGAGATAAACCGACCGGTTGCCCTCAAACCATACGCATAGATAATACAGCCCCAGATACGGTACCAGCAGCACAGGTGTCAGCAGCAGCCACGATACAAGCATCGCCCCTAATTCCCTGGGGTCACCGGTATCATTGTACATTCTGGCGTTGACAGTCACACGGTCCAGCCCCTGCAACTCTCTGTCCTCCGCCGACCACAGCATGAGCATGCGCTCCTCATAGCCGGTTTTGTTTTTTAGTTTTTTAAGCTGCTTGACAGCCTTGACCCGATTCCCCTTTAAGTAATTGATAAACGGCGCGGCAGTAAAGCGCAGAATAAACCAATCATGGGTCAGATCATTCGGAATTACCTTAGGATCTTCCTTAAAAAAAGTTCCAAGTTCAGCACCATAGGCGGTCAAAACCCGACTTGCCATTTCCTGATTGTAGCTGACCTCCTCTAAGATAGGCAGCAGATCTTTCACCTCCGTACCAAGGGAGTCAAAGGCTTGCTCCATCCCCTCCGCGTTGGTGATAAAAGGGATAACCAGCGGTGTTGTCACATCTATGTCACAATAATCCGTCATCAAGGGCAAGGGAATCTCAATTGCTTCTTCATCCTTATCAAAACAGATGGCACAGCTAAGAATACTGTTAACCAGATTCATCGGCCCATGGGCGGTATATGCGAACCGCACAACGAAAGCCCGGTAGTACACATTGGCAAAGCAGCATTTAAGGTTCTCCGGCTTCTTGTCGCCCTTATAGTCTTTGGAAATATCGCAAAAGAGGCCGTCAGTTTCCTCGCAAAACTGCCTTGCCGCCTGTTCAAACCGAGAAATGATACCCATATCCATCGGAATCCCTCCTTTTTTCTACTATATCAAATGATTTGCCAGACATCAACATATCCGTTAATCTTTTTTCAAAAAGGGAAAAATAATGCTTGACAAATCCGGTTTGCGTGCTATAATAAGCGTGTTCTGTTTGAGCCGCCGGTATAGCTCAGTTGGTAGAGCAACTGATTTGTAATCAGTAGGTCGGGGGTTCGAGTCCGTCTACCGGCTCCATTCAGACAGCAACTTCATATGGGGGAGTTCCCGAGTGGCCAAAGGGGACAGACTGTAAATCTGCTGCGTATCGCTTCGATGGTTCGAATCCGTCCTCCCCCACCAAGTGTTGTGGTCTATTTAGATGCCACACCGAAAAGCCTTGAGAAATCAAGGCTTTTCGTATTTTTTACCCTATTTTTCAAGTTGTAGTTTCATAGATGCCAATGACCTATAAGATGGATTCGAACCACCGAAGTAAAAATAATGGGCAGATTTAGTGATTTATTATCGCTAAGTCTGCCCTTTTTTCATTTATATAATTTTAACTTTAAGAGAAGGTGGCATCTGTCTACCATAATGTAGTAGAAAAAGTCTTGGTATAGTGCTATAATGGTGTTAATAATTATAAGGGAGCATCAAACATATGCCTATAATACTCGATCATCAATTGAGGGAACATATACCGCACAATGCTATAGAATTTCCGATCACTTATTTTTACGATGAAATTGTTACACTGCCGGATTGGGCGGGCCCTTTGCATTGGCATCCTGATTTTGAAATTGCAACGGCAGAATTCGGGGTTTTAGATTATCAGGTTGGAGAGCATCACATCGTATTGGAAGCAGGAGACAGTATATTTGTCAATGGCAATATGTTGCACGGAATAAAACAGTTATCAGGTGATGTTCCGGACCCAATGCCGAATATTGTGTTTTCCGGTACTTTAATAGCTCCCGAAACAAGTGCTATTTATCAAAAACATATATTGCCTATTGCTCAATGTGATTCACTACCTTTTGTTGTATTTCAACATAATAACCCTTCTCACAGCGAGATAAATGGCTTGATTAAAGATGTTTACAGGAAAATGAACGAGAAGAAAGCGTGTTATGAATTAGCTGTTCAGCGAAATATCAACCGTATATTTGAATTTATATCTTGCAATTTAAATGAACTTCCCCAAACTGAAGCAACACGCATACAAATTAATAATCAAATTCGCCTTCAAAAGATGTTATCTTACATTTATGAAAACTATGCCGAGTCGGTGACGCTTGGGGATATTGCTAAAGCTGCAGACATCAGCCGAAGTGAGGCAGGACGATGTTTTCGCACCTATATGGGATGCTCTCCTGTTGAGGCTCTGATTCAATACAGACTTCAAATGGCGCATGGATTATTGAGCGAAAGAACGCAGACACTCCAGCAGATTAGTTACGCCTGCGGTTTCAATTCGACAAATTATTACAGCCGCCAGTTCAAGAAAAGGTATGGATATGCACCCAGTCAGAGTGATGATGTGGGTAAATAGTGCTTAATTTTGGCTATTTTATCTCTTTTTCGCAACAAGGTATGATGCTATAATTAGACTAAGAATTTATTGCTTAGTCTTGAAGGGAGTCATCATGACGAAACAAAAGAATTACAAAAAGACACTTATAGCTTGTTATCTCGGCTTTGTTACACAAGCTATATCTGCCAATTTTGCACCATTATTGTTTCTAACATTCAAAAACACATATGGAATTACACTTGATAAAATTGCAATGATTCCTATGGTGTTTTATCTAACACAATTACTTGTTGACTTTGCGGCTACCAAATTCGCTGACAAAATAGGATATCGCACCTGTGTTGTTGCATCGCAGGTGTTGTCTGCCGTAGGTCTCGTTCTAATGGCAATTTTGCCGGATCTGCTTCCGTCACCTTTTATTGGTATTCTGATTTCGGTAGTGCTTTATGCCATAGGCAGCGGTCTTATTGAGGTTTTAGTTAGTCCCATTGTTGAAGCTTGCCCGTTTGAAAATAAGGACGGAGTAATGAGTCTTTTGCACTCCTTCTACTGTTGGGGTGCGATGGGTGTCATTTTAGGTTCTACACTCTTTTTCTCTGTGGTTGGCGTTGAACACTGGAAGATGCTAACTTTTATTTGGGCATTAGTTCCGTTGTATAACACTTTTAACTTTATCAACTGTCCTATAGAACGGTTGGTAGAAGATGGCAATAGTTTGGGCATTCGCAAGCTACTGAAAACGCCGATCTTCTGGCTGATGATACTGCTTATGGTGTGTTCCGGAGCATCAGAAGCAACTATGGCTCAATGGGCATCTGCTTTCACCGAGTCGGCAATAGGCGTATCCAAAACTGTTGGCGATTTAGCAGGACCGTGTTTATTTGCAATGTTTATGGGTATAGCCCGTATGCTGTACGGCAAA
>JAZSEN010000041.1:0-6019 GCA_045531675.1 Faecousia sp. | reverse complement strand
CTGTTTACAACTCCGCTACCACCGGCACTGCCTTCTACACCAGAGTTATCGCGTACAGCCTGGGTGCTTACTGCGAGAGTCTGGCGAATAACGGCAACGAATTCGGTGCTGCAACTGCCGTCTACGGCTACTACGCAAAGGTCTACTTCGCAAACTAATCCTCAAAAAAATCGCCACGGGGAAACCCGTGGCGTTTTTTTACGTGATACACTAAAACTTGACAAAATAAACCTTTTAGGGTAAAATAAACACGTTTGTGTGTCGATTTGTATGAATCAGTCTATTAATTTTACTGATTCGTTTCTGGAGGGAAACAATTTGAAAGTTAGATTCCGGCCAACTGTTGTTCGCTTGATATGCATCGTGTTGTTTATTACCTTTCTTATTTCAATTATTCCGGCTATTTCATTCCCGGCAGAGGCGTACTCTGATGTTCTGACACTACCGTCTTTGACAGGGGAGAAGGCAAAGGATGTTGTCAATATTGCGCTTTCTCAGCTAGGCTATCGGGAGAGTGCCAATGGTGCTACCGCCTTCGGTGCATGGTGGACTTCCGAAACGGGTGGTAGTTACAACTATACATACTCTGGTTGGTGTGCGATGTTTGCCTGCTGGTGTGCCAATCAGGCAGGTGCCGGCATGAGTATTGCTTATGATTTCGACTCTGCATCGCCTGACAATTTGTTTTCCTGGCTGCGTCGTAACGCATGGACAGATGTTACTTATTCCACAAATCCGCAACCTGGTGATTTCATTTTTTTTGGCTATGGCTCCTATGTGGATCATGTGGCAATTGTTGTGGAATATGATAACCACACCAACCTGGTCCGCTTTGTTGGTGGTAATCAGAGTGACGGTGTCACCGTATCTGTCATTGAGTGGTCCACCCGTGGAAGATACGGCAGTCAAAGTATTGTTGGTTATGGCAGACCAAATTACGGATCAAAAGTTTCCCTTCCTGCGAAGCCTGTTGTCAGTGTAGACAGAGACGCATATTTCAGTGGCACTAATGTGGAACTTTCGTGGAAAAAAGTCGCCGGCTCTGCTCGTTATCAGGTGGAGATTTATTGCGATGGTATTTTGGTTGAACGAGGCAACACAGTCAGTAGTACCAACTACAATTACTGCGTCAGCTCAGCAGGGGAGTACACTGTTTTTGTTACAGCAGAGAACTGTGCAGGTTCGTCCGCGGCTGGTTCCTATTCATTCACGGTTATTGATTCTGTTCCTCAGATTCCTGTGTGGCTTAACAATTCGACTGTGAAGGCGGCTGAAAACAGCGCCAAGTTGAAGGGTATTCAGCATTTTTCCACCTGGTACACTCAGGGAGAATGGTACACTTTTATTCTAACCCAGTAATGTTTGAGAAAAGGGCAGTCGACAGGCTGCCCTTTTGTGTTTTTTTACAAAAAAGATTTGGTGAACGCTTGACGGTTTATATATTTAGCTGTATAATTAAGGAATCGAAATATTCGATAAATTCTATCAGAGAGGATTTTGCGGTATGAAAAAGCTATTCAGTATTCTTCTCGTAATGGCCATGCTTGCCGGTTTGACACTGCCATGTGTTACTATGCCGGTTTCTGCGGCGGCCATTACAAACTACACGGCTACCGACGATTTTGCCGGTGTCAAGCTCTCGGTTATTGGTGACAGTATTTCCACTTTCTATGGATACACCAATTCCTCCACCTACAACCCCTTGTACCTTTCCACCAGCGAAGCGACTTTTGGTACTTACTACGGTAACACCTCCCATGGTGACTACGCCGATTTCAGTACCATCAAGCAGTCTGATACATGGTGGCAGCAAACTGTGGATACTTTGGGCATGGATTTGCTGGTCAATAACTCCTGGTCCGGCAGTTATGTCCTGATTGACAGCGCCCAGAGCAACTCCACTGAGTATCCTGCTGCCGGTTACAAGACTCGTAGCGTCAATATGCACTACGGCAGCGAAAAGCCTGATATCATTGCGGTCTATCTTGGCACCAACGATATCGCAAACTATGGCTCTGTCAATGTTGGCACCAAGGCAGATATTGATACCGCAAGTGAGCGCAGCGAGCTGTATACCAGCGTGAACAACTACGGAACACCTTCTTCTTCCGTGGCCGCTTACTACATCATGCTGTCTCGTATGGTGGCGACCTATGGCGATGCGGAAATCTACTGCATGCTGCCCACCTTGACCATGAGTGATCTGAGCACCGGTCGTGCCAATGCGCTTAACAACTTCAACGAAGGTGTCAAGTATATTGTTGACCTGTTCGCCACTCAGGGTAAGAAGGTCTATCTGGTCGACCTGAATGCCAACAGCGGTCTGACCAGTAATGTGACCGTACGAAATTACTACTACTGCAACAATGTTCACCCCAGCGCTGAGGGCATGGATATGATTACCACCTGCCTGATTTCCGAGATTATGGAGCATAGCCAGAAGGGTCTGGGTAATGATACCTACCATGAGGTTACCTATAATCTGTCCAGCGCATTCCCTGCAGCTGGTCTTGCCCGCTACGGCATCGAGGGGCAACCTCTTGTTGTGGATTTCAAGACCTATGAAACCTATCAGGATGTGCAGCTGAAGGTCACTATGAGTGGTAAGGATATCACAAGCTACTGTGTTGATGGTGCCAGTGTTAAGATCCCTGAGGTGACGGGACCTGTCATCATTACTGCCACAGGTGACACCAACGCCCATTATTCATGGCAGGCAACTTCTTCCGGTTGGGTAGCAGAGCACGGCTACGGTTACGCCTATAATGCTCCCTCCTTGGTAACCGGCTCCTATTCTGCATCCACCGGTTCCGACGGTGTTGTGGACGGCGTATTTTCTTCGGCTCAGTACTCCCTGCAGCATGAGGTCGTTCTGAAATATAACAAGCCCTGGGTCATTGAATTTGAGGCTGATGGCAGCGGCACTACCGGCTTTGCAGGCGGTGTGTTTTTCCTTTCCAATACCACTGCCGGTAAGACCTCCGGCAATACCTACCTGTATCTGGACCAGACCAGTGTAAACATGGGTTACACCGATGGTTCTTACTACTACTATTCCGGTGTTTCCTGGGCAGATATTGCTACCGCCATCGGACAGGAATCCGTGGGTAAGGCGGTTCGTAATGATTCTCACATTTACCGAATCGTTAATGTCCCCAACGGTTCTTCCAACCAGATTTATCTGTATGTTGACGGCATCTCTGTGGGCGCTATGAACCAGTATGTCAATAACAGCGCAGTTATTACCGGAAGAGATTTCCGCTTCAATTATCATGGTGCCTCCAACTTCCCGCTGACCAGTAGCACCATGAGTTATATGAAGGTTTGGGAGAATGGCATTCCCACCGAAACCAAGGAAGATTTCAACAGCTATCGTTGGGAGCTTTCCGCTGATAAGAACAGCTTTGTCAACGTAAGTGGCAACGGCTTTACTGCCAATAATCTAGTTGAGATTTCCGGCACCATGTCCAATGGCGTGTCCACAAGCTGCACCTATGGTCTGGAGAAGGAAGTGGTTCTGCTTCACGACCGTCTGTGGACCATTGAATGGAGAATGGAGGGCGACTGGAGCGGCGGCGGTATGATTCTGTCTAATACCAGACAGAGCAGCACCAAGAATAATGTGTATCTGCTTCGTGGTGCCATTATCGCCTTTGGCGGCAGCATCAGCTCTCAGTATAACAACTACGGTATTGCTCCTTCTGATTACGGTATCAACCGTGCAGATTTGCATACCTACAAGCTGGTCAACCGGATTAATTCCGATGGCAGCAATATGGTATACCTTTATGTAGATGGTGTGGAACTGGGTGCGTTGAACAACTATTACATCAACGGTAACGCTCAGGGTACCACCTCTAACTGGATTAGCGGTCAGGACTTCGGCTTCAACTATATCGGAACCGAGCGTCATCCCATCAACGACACAACGCTTCATTTCCTTCAGGTTAATGAAGGCTGTATGCACGAGCAGGTGAACTGGAATACTGTTGTCGATGCCACCTGCACCAGCGAAGGCAGCAAGTCCGGCACCTGTGCAGTTTGCGGCACCAAGGTTACTCAGACCATTCCTGTTACTGGACACGATTATGAGCAGACCATCTATAATCCCACCTGCACCAGCTATGCCATCTATGAGTTCACCTGCGCCAACTGTGGCGACAGCTATCAGCTTAACGCCGGCGATTTGGCAGCCAACTGGATTGACTACATTCCTGCGGGTATGAATCCCAGTCTGTTCAATGTCAAGACCATGTACCGTTACTCCGATTACGAGACCCTGACTTCCTATGATACTGCTGTTGGCGGCTATACTCTCAAGAGCAGCATTTGGGAGCAGTCCGGTACCGGTACTGTCAACTATGTCAACAGCTGGCCCTCTGGTTTCTCCACCAGCAGCAGCCTGTACACGCAGTACAACAATAAGGCTTCCAAGGTCACAGCAGGGGAGACCGCTACCACCAAGACCACCGTCAATTCCGATGCCGTGGTTGGTTATCTGTACTATCACTGGTGTTATAGTGATTCCTATTACTCTTCTTCTACCAAGAGCGGCAGCTACACCACCTTCCATGCCTACTACAGCACCACCAATCCTGATAACTATACCTGTGATACCTCCGACATGAGCTATAAGACTGCTCACTCCAGCTGCTCTAACTCTGACTGGTTCTTTGTGACTTCTGTCTATGCTCAGAAATATACCACTTATAAAAAGCTGAATACCTTTGAGCGCTGGACTGACTTCACTGACTGGAGTGAAACGCCTGTCACCGCAAGCGCCACTCGTAAGGTGGAAAGCCAGACTATGTATCAACTGAAGGATGCCGCTCTTGCCGGACATTCCTTCGATGCCGGTGTTGTTACCACCTCACCCACATGCACCACTACCGGTGTTAAGACCTTCACTTGTACTGTCTGCGGCGGCACCAAGACCGAGACTATTGCCGTTACCGGTCACAGCTACACAAGCAAGGTTACTCCGCCTACCTGTTCTGCTGGTGGATATACTACCTATACCTGCTCCAAGTGCGGAGATAGCTATACCGACGATTTGACCGAGGCAACCTCTCACAATTACCAGGCCGTCGTTAAGGCACCTACCTGTACGTCTGCCGGCTATACCACCTACACCTGCACCAACTGCAACGACAGTTATATTGACAACAAGGTAGATGCTACGGGTCATAGCTACAACGCTGTAATCACCGCCCCTGGTTGTACTACTGCCGGCTACACCACCTATACCTGTTCCGACTGTGGCAACAGCTATATCGGTGATACTGTGCTTGCTGTTGGTCATAGCTATAAGGCTACTGTGACGGAAGCCACCTGTACAACTGATGGTTATACCACTTATACCTGTTCTAATTGCAATAATAGCTATGTAGATTCCATTATTACGGCTTCCGGTCATAGTTGGGCGGATGCGACCTGTACTGCTCCCAAGTACTGCACTTCCTGCGGTGAAACTGAGGGTTCTGTCGCTGATCACAACTGGGATGGTTACAATTGTATCAACTGCGGCGAAAGCAGAGATTTCTATCTGTTTGGTTACATCAACGGTAGCGACTATGCTTGCGAAGGTGACTATGCCAATATGGGCGTGTACAAGTTCGTGGATGGTCAGCTGACTGTTACCTTCACAGTTGATAGTTACATCGGTATCAAGACCACCGATAATGGCGCATGGTACATGACGAAGTCTTATGTGTCTGAAAACTCCGCTACTTTCTACAATACTTCTACGGGTGCATCCGAGAAGATGCTGATTCCTGGTTGTGTTGAGGTGACCTTGACTCTGACGGTCAACGACGATGACTCCATTACTGTAAGTTACGTTATAGCTGAAGAAGAGATTACGGTTCCCACCGTGACTCTGAAGTACCCCACTCTGGCCTTCAGAGATGAGATTCAGTACAACCTCTACTTCAACGTGGACAACATGACCGATGTTGTGGAGATGGGTCTGCTGACCTTCGCTGACCGCAACTACGAAGGCACCATCGATGATGCTCAG
>JAZSEN010000093.1:0-2610 GCA_045531675.1 Faecousia sp. | reverse complement strand
AAGGTCGCAACTTCTGAACTGTTAATACTATGCAAACAGGTACGTTTTCAGCACAGTTTGCAACATCTCAAAAGCCATTAGGTTGCGGGAGGGTCAAGACCCTCCCCTACAATATAATCCGGATTAAACCGCTAAACGATAATTTACAGTCACAATGGCATTGAGAAACCGCAGGGCGGATGCCCTGCGGTTGGTATTCAATTGTCAGCCTGCCAGAACCTCAGCCTTGATGACACCGGGGGTGCTGGACAGCATGTGCAGCAGCTCATCCAGCGATACGGACATCTCGGTGGTTTCTGCCGTAATCGTTACGATGGCGCAGCCGTTGGACGGGGTGATAGAATTGATGGTCAGAAGATTGGTTTTCTCCTGTGCGAAGATCATCAGCATGGTGGACAGCACGCCCGGCTCGTCATGGAGCAGGAACTGGAAGGTAATCACCCGGCTGACATTCATCTTCTGGAAGGGCTGCACCGAATCACGGTACTTGTAGAACGCACTACGGCTGATGCCCGTGAGCTTGGTGGCATCGTTGACCGTAGTTGCCTGACCCGTTGCCAGCAGACGCTTCGCTTCCGCCACCTTCAGGAATACCTCCGGCAGGGCGGATGCCACGACGATGTAATACTTGGGACTGTTTTTCATGGAACGACCTCCTGTTGGATACGTTTCTATGCACCCCTATTGTAACATATTTTCCACAAAAAGCAAGCATTTGTTTTTCGAACACGGAAAAGTGTTTTTCTATTATATACATTGCAAACAATCAGCCGCTGCCCGAAGGCAGCGGCTGTTGTTATTGGGGGTTGATTACTCGGTAATCATGGTGCCATTTTCGTCGAAGGTATAGCTACCGTTCTTCATATAGCCGTTGTTCTTGGAAATCCAGTAGGTGCAGTCGGTGATCAGCTCGCACTTGCTGTTGACATAGTACCAGCCTTCCTCGCCGCCCTCGGGACCCTCGCACCAAATCAGACCGGCGTAGTTCTTCGCGCCATCGACGTAGTAGATCCACTTGCCGTCCTCCAGGACGAAGCCATTGAGCAGGTCGCCGGATTCATCGGAGTTCTGGACCATCTTACCGTTGGCACCGAAGGTGTAAGCCTGATTCTGCATGATGCCGTTGTTCTTGGAAATCCAGTAGGTGCAATCGGTGATCAGCTGGCACTTACTGTTGACGTAGTAGTAACCGGGGTCGTTGCCCTCGGGACCGTCACACCAAATCAGACCGGCATAGTTCTTGGAACCATTCAGGTAGTAGTACCAGTAGCCATCCTCGAAGTAGAAGCCGGTTCTGTTCTCAACCACGATACCGTTGGCGTCGAAGGTGAAGGCCTTGTTCTTCGCAATCAGACCGTTGTTCTTGGAAATCCAGTAGGTGCAGTTGTTCTTGACCTCGCCGTGGGTGTTGACGTAGATCATAGCGTTGTTGTACACGCCCTTGGTGACGGAGCCGTCAGCGTTGTTCAGGTCGCCGGTGTACATAATCAGACCAGCGTAGACGCGCTCGCCGTCAACGTAGTAGTACAGGCTGCCATCCTCGGCATAGATGCCGGTCTTGGTGCTGGGCACGGGCCAGACAATCTTGCCGTCGGCATCGAAGGTGTAGGAGCCCCTGGTGATTTCCTCACCGTTGTGGGTCAGACCGTTGGTCTTGGAGACCCAGTAGGTCTGGTCAACGACCAGCGCGCCGTTGGAGCGGGCGTAGTAGTACTCGCCGTCCACCAGAACCAGACCGATAGCAACCTTGACACCGTCCATCAGGTAGAACTTGGTGCCACCAATGGTCTGGATACCCTGCAGGTTCTCAACGTGCTCGATGATGCCGTCATCGCCGATGGTGTAGCCACCCTCGACCAGATAGCCGTTGGTGATGCCGGCATAGTGGCGGCAGGACTTCTGAGCCTTGAAGTTGCCCTGGCAAGCATCGCCAGCGGAGCAGCCTTCAATGCCGCAGCCGAAGTAGTAATAGATCTTCAGACCATTCTCGTCGATGACCTGAACCAGACCCTTGTTCTCAACCGCAACGCCGTTCTCAACGAAGTACAGGTCGCCGTTGGTGTCCTCAAAGATACCAGAGAAGATAGCACCACAGACACAGGTGTAGTTACCAACGCTGTAGCCGTGAGCCTCGCTGTCAATGATTACGGAGTTGCAGCAGGGATACAAAGCGGTATGAGTATCGCCGTTATTGATGTAGGTCAGTTCATCCTCGTGGATGTTGGGGTTGTAGTCGATGGGAGTATAAATGATTCCATCGGGAGCCCAGTCAACGCTAGGGAATTTGGCGATGAACTTCACATAATTCATCGTCTTACAGGTACCCTCAGAGACAATCTCGCTATCCAGAGTATAATCCATTACAGTCTCACTCTTGCCACACTGCGGGCAATAGCGGCCTACATTACCCCAGCTATAGGGCTGGACCGGTGTGGGCTTGCCATACTCACGACCCCAGTTGTAATAGGGTTCACCCCAAGCGTGGCCCAGAGCGTCCACAGGGACGGTCACACGGGACAGCTCCTCGCCACAGACAGAGCAGTAAACCACGTTGTCATAGCTGCCGGGGTTGGTGCAGTCGGGAGCGACATTGTTCTCGACCACAGTCTC
>JAZSEN010000111.1:0-6512 GCA_045531675.1 Faecousia sp. | reverse complement strand
AAGGTCGCAACTTCTGAACTGTTAATACTATGCAAACAGGTACGTTTTCAGCACAGTTTGCAACATCTCAAAAGCCATTAGGTTGCGGGAGGGTCAAGACCCTCCCCTACAATATAATCCGGATTAAACCGCTAAACGATAGTTTACCCCACAAGGAGGCTTATTATGGGCGTTGAGTTTGAACTGAAATATTCCGCCACGGTGGATCAGCAGGAGGCGGTGGCGGCAGCATATCCGCTGGAGTATCGGCTGTTCGAAATGGAAACCACCTATTACGATACGTCGAATCAGGCTCTTTCGAACCGTCATGTGACCCTGCGCCGCCGTTTTGAAAACGGCACCTCCGTCTGCACTGTCAAGACCCCTGTTTCCACCTACGGACGCGGAGAATGGGAGTGCTGCTGTGATAATATTCAGGATGCCATTCCAGAGTTATGTAAACTTGGTGCTTCTTCCATGCTGCTGGAATTGACCGCAGACGGCGTTGTTGAGGTTTGCGGTGCCAAATTCCACCGCCGTGCCGGTACGATTACATTCCGTGAAAGCCAGCTGGAAATCGCGCTGGATCAGGGCGTCCTGTCCGGCGGCGGAAAAGAGATTCCCCTGTGCGAAATCGAGGTGGAGCTGAAATCCGGCACGCCGGAGGATGCGGTTGTCTTTGGCGGCTTGCTGGCAAGCCGGTTTGGGCTGGTACCCCAGAATCGAAGCAAATTCCGCCGTGCATTGGCGCTGGCGAAAGGAGAATGAGGATGAACAGTTTGTTTGAAAAATACGACCACCTGATGCTGTTTGATACGGAAACCACCGGTCTGGATTTCAGTCGGGATGAAATCATTCAGTTTTCCGCCGTGGTGCTGGACCGTCAGGGTGTGGTCCGGCAGTACGATGAGCTGGTTACCCTCAGCCCCGGTGGCTTCGTGCCTGAGAAAATCCAGCAGCTCACCGGCATCACCGATATGGACATTCGGGAACGGGGTCTGCCCAAGACCCGTGTCTGCCGCGACATTGCGGAGCTGATTGCGGGCAACACCCTGCTGATTGCCTACAACGCCCACTTTGATTTGAGCTTTCTGTACTACATGCTCCTGCGGGATGGAGATCCCCAGATTCTGAAGGGCAAGGATAAGCTGGATTTGCTGACGGTTTATCGGGACCGCCGGCCTTTCCCTCACCGGCTCAGCAGCGCCATCGAAGCCTACGGACTGTCCGGCAAGGTGGTCAACTCCCACAGTGCCATCGATGATGTGCTGGCAACGGCGGCAATCATGGAGAAGATGGTGGCAGAACGGGATGATTTGTTGAGTTATGTAAACCTCTTCGGCTATATCCCCCAATTTGGCGTAGACGGCCGCCCCATCGGCTCCGTTACCTACAAGCCTCAAAATACCGATATCCGTACACCGCTGTATTTGCGCTAAAGAAAATTACAAGGAGGAACCCAAAATGATAAATCAAACTGCCTATGGTTTAGGCTCCAACCGATCCTGCATCCGCGAGCTGTTCGAGTACGGCTGCCGCCGTGCCGCGGAGGTGGGGCGTGAAAACGTCTACGACTATTCCCTCGGCAATCCCTCTATCCCTGCTCCTGCGGCAGTGGATCAGGCCATTCGGGATATCCTTGCCGACACCCCCTCTCTGGCGGTACACGGCTATACCTCTTCCATCGGTGACCTGGCCACCCGTCAGGCCATCGCCGATGACCTGAACGCCCGTTACAATGCTGCGGTCCGTCCTGAGGATCTGTTCATCGGCTGCGGTGCCGCACCGGAGTTGGTGGCGGTATTCCGGGCGCTGTCTGTGCCGGAAGCGGAGGTGCTGGCAGTTGCACCCTACTTCCCCGAGTACAAGCCCTTTGTCGAGGGCGCCGGTGCCACATTGAAGGTAGTTCCGCCGGATGTGCCCGGCTTCCAGATTCGTCTGGAGGCGGTGGAGGAAATGCTTTCCGAGCATACCGTAGCCATCATCCTTAACTCTCCCAACAACCCTGCCGGTACGGTCTACACCCGCAAGACCCTGGAGGATTTGGCAGCGCTGCTGGAGCGGAAGTCCGCCCAGTTCGGTCACCCCATCTACATCGTTGCTGATGAGCCCTACCGTGAGCTGGTCTACGGCGGCGTGGAAGTACCCTTCATCCCCACCATTTATCGGAATACCATCGTCTGCTACTCCTACTCCAAGTCCCTGTCCCTGCCCGGCGAGCGCATCGGCTACGTCTATGTGCCTGCCGCAGCCACAGACCACGATGCTCTCTACGCCGCCGTTGCCGGTGCGTCCAGAGCGGCAGGTCATGTCTGCGCCCCCAGTCTGTGGCAGAAGGTCATTGCCCGTTGCGCCACCCTTCGTCCGGATCTGGAGGCCTACGACCGGAACCGCAAAGCCCTGTACGAAGGTCTTGTGGCACTCGGCTATGAGGTGGCAAAGCCTGACGGCGCCTTCTATCTGTTTGTCAAGGCTCCCGGCGGCGATGCCAACGCCTTCTCCGAGAAGGCAAAGCAGTATGACCTGCTGGTGGTCCCCGGCGACGGCTTCGGCTGCCCCGGCTACTTCCGGGTCTGCTACTGCGTCAGCTACGAGCAGATTATCAACAGCCTGCCCGTATTCGGTAAACTGATTTGACAAAAAACTCCCTCCGACCGGAGGGAGTTTTTTTGATTGCGAAATCGCTTCGTAAATTATCATTTACCTGCTTTGGTCTTGCTCCTGATGGAAGGCAGCGAAATATTTGTCCAGATAGACCTTGTGCGCCACCGCGATGATGGTATTGCGGAGCATCTTTTTGGCGTAAGTCCGGTCCCTGCCGATGTTGTCCAGCTCCGGCTTCAGACCAAAGACATAGTGCAGCACGTTTTCCAGCTCACGCCGGAAATATTCATAGGCCATCGGCGGGTCGTAGGTATCCTTCTGCAGCTGCAACAGCAGCCGGATATCCTCCATGGACAGCACACTCTTGGCAATGGCAATGAACATCAGGTAGCCAATCTGATTACGGTCGTACTGCTTTTTCACAGGGTTGGCGACCAGTCCCTTCTTGACGTAGTTGCTAATCATGGAGCCGGTAAGGGCATAGTCCCCTAAATCGGACAGATACTCGGAAATATATTTGGAGGTCTGCTCCAGATATAGGCCCACATTGGGAATCTCTTCATATCGGGGCAGCGTAAAGCTCCGGATTTGTTGGAGGATTTGCTCCTCTCTGGCTTGTTCCACAGAAATCCCCTCCTTTTGCACCCATTGTATCGTATAATGAACCAAACGTCAAGATGGCACTTGACGAAACGTCAAAAAGAGTGTATTATAGCTTTACATAAGTTTTTCAAAAACCGATTAAGGAGTATTTATGACATATAAGCTTGTGGCCGATTCCTCTGCCAACCTGTTTTCCATGGATTGGGTGGCATTTTCCGGCGTACCTATGAAGATTATCACCGCGAATGCGGAGTACGTGGACACACCTGAACTGGATGTTCCCGCCATGGTGGCGGCTATCAAAGGGACAAAAGGTAAATCCGGCACCTCCTGCCCCAATATGCAAGACTGGCTGGACGCCTTCGAGGGCGCGGACCGGATTTTCGCCGTGACCATCACCAGCAATCTCTCCGGCTCCTGGGCATCCTGTGTACAGGCGGCACGGGAGTATGAAGCCCTGACCCCCGGCGCAAAGGTGACGGTAATCGACAGTCTTTCCGCCGGTCCTGAGCTGGCGCTGATACTGGAAAAGCTGCAGGCATGGATCAATGAAGGACGGGCATATGAGCAAATTGCGGCGGATATCGCCCAGTATCAGAAGCACACGCACCTGTCCTTCTCTCTGGAGTCTTTGACCAATCTGGCCCGGAACGGACGAGTCAGCCCCGCTGTTGCTAAAATTGCCGGTGTGCTGGGAATCCGTGTGGTGGGCGTTGCCTCTGCGGAAGGCACACTGGAGCCGCTGCATAAGATTCGTGGAGAGCAGAAGGCGCTGGCGGCCCTCTATCAGGATATGAAGGACCGTGGCTATGCCGGCGGTGCCGTGCGGATTGCCAATTGTATGAATCTGTCTGCCGCGGAATATCTGGAGAGCCTGATTTGTCGGGAGTACCCCAGCGCAAAGGTGACCCACGAGGGCTGCACCGGACTGTGCAGCTTCTACGCCGAGCAAGGCGGTCTGCTGGTGGGCTACGAAGACAAAAACGTGTAACATACAGAACATCCCGAACGCCAAGCGTTCGGGATGTTGCTATTTAGAGCATCAGTCGGTAATGCCGTACCTCATGTCCAGAATCATTTCGTCATGGCTATTGGTCACCAGTTCCATGATTCTCCCCTTCTCTACGGAATGGTAAAAACCGTTCGGTTCCACCAGAAGGAACATCGCATCAACGTAGGTTTTTCGCTGCCCGACTACTTTGAATCTCCAGCTGATTTTTACGATTCCATAGACCTTGCCATCTTTCTTGGAATACTTTCCGGTAATACCGCTGGACGTAATTTCCACCGGTGTAAAGGGCCACACATTCGGCATCCGAAACTTGTCAATGTCCAGATTTTCAATCAGCGTCCCCAGATCCACAATGGACTCCAAATCCTTCCGTGTAAAAATCGTGTCTATGTTGTCCATATTCGTGTGCACCGGATCCGACCAGACAAATACCCCTGTCTGACCGATGAGGTATTCCTCTGTGGTGGTAAAGCCGTTGATGGTCCGGATGCAATGGATATAGTACCGGTCTTTTCCGTATTCATATTTACCTCCGGCTGGGTTTTCAGGAAGTTGCTGATGATATCCGCCAGAAGCTGCGCTTCCATGCGGCATTGCACATCATCCGGAGCGGGGATGCAGTTTTCCAGTTCTGTCGACAGCTCTGTAATCACCGACCGACGGTAAAGCCGTTTGCCGCTGCGACAGCAGTCGATGGACAGATTTCTGGTAATCCGCGCTAAGAAGGCATAAAGGTAGCTTTTCGGCTCATGGGGCGGAATCCGCTCCCATGCCTGCAGATAGGTGTCATTTTCACATTCCTCGGCAAGCTGGTGGTCGTCCACGATGCGGTAGGACACCTGCCGCAGGCGGTGGCCATACCGCTCTGCCGTTTGAGCAATGGCGGTTTCATCCCGTTGTAAGTACAAATCTACGATTTGGATGTCATCCATGGCGATTCACTCCCTTCACCCTATATAGCGATATTTCTCCTGAACCGGTTGCGGGAAAATGAAAAAATCTGTAATTTTTCTTTATCATACCACATTCCCCCCCAGGAATAAATACCGCAATGATAGAAACCCCACCGATAATTTATCGTTTAGCGGTCTAATCCGGCACAGCACTAAACAATCATATACATCACTTCATCAAAGGGAAAAGCCGGTGCTTTCGCACCGGCTTTTGGTTTACATAACTCTTTTCGCCACAACCACCAGACGTCCGTCTGTGATGGAACGGTCGCAGGTGGACAGGGTAATCAGCTTATCGCCATACACCGGCGTGATTCCGGTATCGTACATAGACAGTTCGATGCAGGTGCTGACAAACTCATTGTAGGCATTCTCGTCCGCCGCAACATCGAAGGTGTGATAGCTGAAGCCCTTGCTCAAATCCGCGGTGGTACGGAACACCGCAAAAATTTCGTAAGTATGATACTCATAGAGCGTATCGAAATAAATCAATCTGTTCTCCTGCCAGAAGCTCTTTTCCTTGTACTTGTGCAGGTGACCGAACATGGTACCGTTGCCCATATTGTGACCGTAGATGGTCACGTTGTCCGAGGGCATGTTAACGTCGCACTTTTCACGAACGTAAATGGCACCGCAGGTGGCTTTTTCCTTGTAGAAATTCCGCCGCAGGTAGAAGTTGGTCTGGTAGGGGGACTGGACAACGGGATAGTCGATGGCCGTACCGGGAATTTCAATCCATCCCACCATATCGTTGTTCATGGTATACATGGCCTGATATTCCTGAATCATTCCCTCCAGACCGGGGATATCCGGCTTGTCAACAACATCATTGGGAGGAGTGGGGCCGGTGGGAGACTGGGGCTGCGCTGTGGTATGGGTGGGTCGGGGACCGGTGGTCGCGGCATCCTTGGACGATGACAGGGAATCATACTGTCCCTTGTCCTGCGCATCGGTAACAACCTTGTAGATAATCTGGCTCAGACACCAGATAATCACCGCCACCAGAACAGCAACGATTACCCAAAACAGAATCTGCTGGAATTTTCTATTTTTTGGCGCCTCTTCAGGCTTAATGCTTTCGTTTTCGGGCATAACTGTACCTCCTTTGGTAGGTTTCTCCCATATCATACTCGATTTTACCGGAAAAGTAAAGTCTTTCCCCATGTCAAGGTTGTGAAATTACTGTAAATATGTTATAATCCAACCACCTGCCATCAGGTTCATAAATTATCGTTTAGCGGTTTAATCCGGATTATATTGTAGGGGAGGGTCTTGACCCTCCCGCAACCTAATGGCTTTTGAGATGTTGCAAACTGTGCTGAAAACGTACCTGTTTGCATAGTATTAACAGCTCAGAAGTT